>URZG01000071.1 GCA_900552325.1 uncultured Porphyromonadaceae bacterium
TGATGTGGATTCTTTCCAGAACACCGATGGCCATGCCGATCAGGCTGAACCATACCAGCATCAGAGTGGCAACCTCCTGGGTCCAAGGAAAGCCCTGCTTGAAGATATAACGCAGGATTACATCCGTGAAAACGATGACGGTCAGGACCACCATGCAAATAATGGCGAACCATTCCAGTGCCTTGAACAGAAAACGGCTGGCTTTCTGCAGAATACGCATAGTGCAGACTCCTTTCTAGTAATTCGCAAATTGAAAGGACGGCCCGGATGGGCCGCCCTTTACCAGCATAGATCAGCCCAGAGCCTGAACGCGCTCCACAATGGCCTTCTGATCAGCATTCAGGAAGGTATCATACATAGGTGCAACAGCATCCTGGAACAGCTTGACCTCTTCATCGGTCAGAGTGGTGAGGGTGCAGCCCTTCTCTTCAGCGATCTTGGCGTTCTTGGCTTCGGACTCCTCCCAAGCCTCACGATGCCAGACCTCGGCTTCCTTGGCACAGTCGAAGATGATTTGCTGATCCTCAGCAGACAGCTTATCCATGGTCTGCTTGGAAGCCAGGATCATGTCAGGCATGTAGGAATGGCCGTCATAGGTCCAGTAGGGAGCAACCTCCCAGAAAGACATCTCGATGTAAGAAGTCATGTTGTTCTCAGCGCCATCCACAACGTTGGTCTGAATGGAAGAGTAAGTGTCGTTAAAGGGCAGACCCACGCCGGCAGCACCCAGGCAGTCCATCAGGGTCAGCATCAGGTCGGACTCGGACACACGGATCTTCATGCCGGCCAGATCGGCGGGGGTGTGGATCTCCTTCTTGGAGTTGAAGAAGTTTCTGGAACCGGGATGCAGATAGGTGATACCCACCAGGTTGTTGTCCTTGAAGGTCTCAAAGACTTCCTGACCGATCTCGCCGTCCAGAACCTCAAAGAGGTGATCCACGCTGGTGTACTCATAGGGCATCTGCAGAGCGTTCATCAGAGGAGCGAACTCAGCAGAGGCACCGGAAGAAACACGGGTGAAGTCCAGACCGCCGAACTGGCACTGCTCGATGGTGGAGCGCTCGTCGCCCAGTTCACCGGCAAAGTGGCACTCGATGGTGATGCGGCCATCAGTCTTTTCGTTTACCAGATCAGCGAACATCTGGCAGGCCTGGCTGGTGATGTGCTCAGCGTTGTGGCTGTTGGCCAGACGCAGAACCACAGTCTCAGCGGAAGGGGTACCTGCAGAAGCAGTGTCGCCAGTGGAAGAGCTGTCCTTCTGCCCACCGCAGCCGGTGCACAGGCTCAGCAGCATGACCATCGCCAGAAGGGAGGTAACAAACTTTTTCATCTTCTTTTCTCCTATCAAACTTTTTATGATCCTAATCAGGATCACTTCTATAATTTGATTGTATCTGAGAACAAAATATTAAGAAATCGTAAACTCTTGCGGTTTAGCCGTTATTTTTTTGCCAACATCCAAAGAATATTTGTTAAAATTGTGCAAAATTAACAACAGCAGGCAAGCCGCCTGCTGTTGTGTCTTTATTCCGTGGATGATACAACCGTGTTTCGATAAGCCGTCGGTGTACATCCTACCACTTTTTTAAATGCCTTTGTGAAATAATTGGAATCGGCATATCCAACGGAATGTCCTACGTCGCTGACGGAGAGGTCTGTAGAAGTCAAGCGCTTCTTGGCCTTTTCGATGCGGTAAGACGTCAGATAATCCAAAAAGGTCTTTCCGGTAACCGCCTTTACTTGCCTCGAAAAATAAAACGGACTCATTCCCATGCTTGCGGCTGCGTCTTCCAGTGCCATATCCTCTGCATAATGGCGCTGCACCCATACAGCCAGCTCCGACTCAAAGGGAGATGTCTTCGGCACAACGCAGGTCTGAAGGTCAAAAAACTTCTGGAGACTTTCCCGCAGTTCCACCTCGCCAACCGGTTTTAGAATATAGTCCTCGCCACCGGAACGGATCGCCCCCACTGCATAATCAAACCGATCATAGGCGGTAAGGAAAATGATGTGGACCGTCTGGATTTGCTTTTTAATGACCGCTGCGGCTTCCAACCCATTTTTTCCGGGCATTTCAATGTCCATAAATATTACGTCCGGCTGTACGCGAAGAGCCTTGTCCACTGCGTCATTTCCATCCGATGCTGCCTCAATCAGTGCGGCATCACCTAAGATCCCCCTGAGCCGGGAGATCAGCGCCCCCCGACTTTTGGGTTCATCCTCAGCCACCAGCACCTTGAACATGCAATTCCTCCCCTACAATCAATCTTACACAGGTCCCCAGACCGGGACGGCTGAATACATCCATTTTGCCGCCGCTGAGTTCCATCCGTTCCCGAATATTATCCAGTCCTACAGAGTGATGCGCGGTGGTTCCGCCGCTCTGCTGCGGACAGAAACCGCAGCCGTTGTCAGTGACCATAATCGTAATTCCCCGATGCCCCCGGAACGTGCGGACACGCACCAATCCACCGCATTCCTTCAGCCCGTGAATGATTGCGTTTTCCACCAACGGCTGGAGGATAAATTTCGGAACGGGAACATCAGAAAGCGCAGGATCAGCATGGACTTCCATAGTAATGCGGTCGCCGTATCGTGTCTCCTGCAGTTCCATATAATCCCGCAGAAGCCCGATTTCCCGCCCCAATGCAACGATCTTCTCATCGCTTTCCAGCGAATACCGGAAAAAATTAGACAGACGCAGAATCAGATCCTCTGACAGTGGTGCCTGTTCTTCGTGCGCCAGCGCGGCAATGGTGCTGAGGGTGTTGAACAGGAAGTGGGGGTTGAGCTGCTCCTTGAGACTTGTCAGTTCCTGCTGGCGTTGTGCCAGGCGCGTCTCGTCCTCTTTTTCGCGCAGGGTTTTGTAACGGCGGATCAGTCCGAGAGCCAGCGCAAGCGCTATGGTCATCACCGAGTCGCGGAGTATCCATTTCAGATTCCACAGCAGCTGAGAGGGGTGGGGCGGTTTCGCGCTGCGGCGCGGAAACACTTTTTGCCAGAAGGGTTCCGACCACTGGTAGATGGCCCATAGAAGGAACAGCGCCACGGCGATGACAAGCAGATTCCATAGAAGGGGACGCATCATGGAGTGTCCCCGCTGCATGGCCCGGGGGATGATCAGCAGGTAGTTGAGATAGAAAATGCTGATGAATACCCCGGCCTTCAGGTAGGAGCCCAGCTGGAGCTGCCAGGGAAGTTGAACCGGGCGCCCGAGCGACGAAACCATCTCGGGGAGGATGAAAAGGGCCCCGATGGCGAGCAGATGGGCCACAACTGCGGTGATTCTGGTGCGGTTGCTTCCAGATGCGGATATTCTGTCTGTAGTGTGGTTCATTTTCGGTTGGATGGGGAGGATACGGGGAGTGACCGTGCCGGATCGGTGAGTTCGCGGGCCACGGCACGCGCGCGGTCGCCGTCGTTGTCGTACTCTTCGGCAAGGCGATCCGGGAAGAAGAACAGCCGGAATACCAGGAAGAGTATCGCCAGCTTCACGAGGATCAGCACCCACAGGCGCCTCCCCACGGTCATTTCGCGGAATCCGCCCGTGTACAGCTCTACGACCCTCTTCAAGAACGAGGGTTTCCGGTTCTCCGGAGAACGTTGTGGATAATTTTCAGCCAACGGTAGTTTGCAAAGTTTGAAAATTAGGAGTAACTTTGCAAAGTTAATAAAAAGTATTCAGTAATAGATATAGGAAATGTCAAACTGGTTTGAATGTAAAGTCCGTTACGATAAACTCCAGGAAAACGGTTCGGTGAAGAAAGTCACCGAGCCTTATCTCGTCGACGCGCTGTCGATTACAGAAGCGGTGGCGCGCATCACCGACGAGATGGCCCCCTTCATATCCGGCGACTATTCGGTCTCCTCAGCCAAAAGTACCAAAATAGCCGAGATTTTCTGGGATGATACCGCCGACAAATGGTATCTCGTGAAAGTGGCTTTTATCACTATAGATGAAAAAACTGCCGCCGAGAAAAAGTCCGTATCGCAGATTCTGGTGGCCGGCAGCTCCTTCAAAGGCGCTTTCGACAATTTCATGGAGAACATGAAGTCGACGATGACCGACTTCGAGATCGTCTCCATCGCCGAGACTCCCTACATGGATGTTTATAAGGTAAAACTCGGTAACCTCCCTGAAAAATCAGCCGAATGATTCCCGCCGGCGACATATCCTCCCGTATAACGGCCATCCGTTCCACCCTCCCGCAGGGGGTGGAGCTGGTGGCCGTTTCCAAATTCCATCCGCTCGGTGCCATTCTGGAGGCTGCGGCCTCCGGGCAGCGTCTTTTCGGCGAAAGCCGGGTGCAGGAACTGGAGCGGAAAGTGGCTGAACTCGCCGCTTCCGGGCGCGAGGAGGAGATCGGCTGGCACTTCATCGGGCATCTGCAGACCAACAAAGTGCGTCAGCTGCTGCGCCTGCGGCCGGCGATGATCGAGAGCGTGGATTCGCTCCGACTCCTGTCGCTGATCGACCGGGAAGCCGAGGCCGCCGGCATCGTACAGCGGGTGCTGATGCAGGTTCATGTGGCGCGCGAAGAGACCAAAACAGGTTTCTCGCCCGACGAATTGATGGACTATTTCCGTCAGCGCCGCTTCGAGGAGCTTCGCGCCACCCATATCTGCGGTGTGATGGGGATGGCCTCGAATACCGACGACGCCTCCCGGGTGGAGGCTGATTTCCGTGCCATACGCCGGTGTTTCGACGGGATTCTTCAGATCGCCCCTGATTTGCGCGGCTTCTCGGCCGTGAGCATGGGGATGAGCGGCGACTACCCCCTGGCTGTCGCCTGCGGCTCGAATCTCGTGAGGGTGGGGACGGCGATTTTCGGCGACCGGCAATACTGAAAAACTCCTTATAATGGCATATATCCTATATTAGATTTCTTACCTAAGCCAACTCTAAAACTAATCCAATTATAATTCTATCATGAAACAACAAGCAAACACAAAGCAGAATTTCGCGCTTCCTATCGCGATAATGTTCGCTTTGTTCTTTATGATCGCCTTCGTAACCGGCTATCAGAATCCCCTCGGCTCAGTTATCGAGAAGATGAGCGAGGGAAATCCCATCATGTCTCAGCTCGGCACACTGGCCAACTTCATCGCCTATGCCTTCATGGGCTATCCTGCCGGTAAACTTCTTCAGAACAAGGGCTTCCGCATTACGGCTCTCTGCGCCGTGTCGATCGGTTTCATCGGCGTTCTCATCACCTACATCTCCGGTTTCATCGCCGATGCCACCACAGCGGTTACCATCTACCTTATCGGCGCTTTCGTGGCAGGCTTCTCGATGTGTCTGCTCAACACGGTGGTGAATCCTATGCTCAACTCTCTCGGCAAGACCCCCAACCAGGGCAACCAGCTAGTGCAGTTCGGCGGCTCGTTCAACTCCCTGGGCGCTACTCTCGCCCCGGTGATCGTGGGCGGTCTCCTCGGCGGCAGCGCCTCCACTATCGCCTCGGCCAACCCTGTGTTCTTCATGGCTATGGGTATCTTCCTGGCCGCTTTCCTGGTGATCTTCTTCTCGAAGCTCCCCGAGTCGCCCGACCTCGGCAAGCCCCAGGCCCAGGTGAAAGTCGCCGGCGCTTTCCGTTACAGTAACTTCACTTTCGGTGTGCTTGCAATCTTCTGCTACGTAGGTCTGGAGGTCGGTATGGCCAACTGGACCTATCAGTATCTTGAAAAGAGCGAGCTTGTGGTGGTTAACAATGCAGGTTTTGAAGCCGCCGCTCTGGCCGGCACAGTGGTGGGTATCTACTGGCTGCTGATGCTCGTGGGTCGTCTGCTCGGCGGTGTAGTGGGCAGCCGTGTCTCTTCGCGTGCCATGCTGGTCACCGCCGCTCTCGGTGCCATGATCTTCATCATACTGGGTATTTTCACCGAAGAGAATTTCGTGCCTTTCATCGGCTTCGATTCCAAAGGCTTCTCGTTCGATGTTGTGAATATTCCGCTCAACGCCATCTTCTTTGTACTCTGCGGTCTGTTCGCTTCCATCATGTGGGGCGCTATCTTCAACCTCTCCGTGACCGGGCTGGGCAAATATACGGCCGTCGCTTCCGGTATCTTCATGGTGATGGTGTGCGGCGGCGGTATTTTCCCCGCCATCCAGTCGGTGATCGCCTCCGGCTCCATCCTTGCCAGCTTCTGGCTGCCGTTCGCACTGGCCGCATATATCCTTGTATATGCAATGGTGCTCTCGCGTCCCTCGAAGAATCTTCCCGAGGAGCCTGAAGTGCTTGTAGAAGAATAATTTCAACAATCCGTGTGGCGGGAGGCTCCCTTCCGCCGCACGGTTTTAAACCATACTCTTACATCAATGGACAAGACTGTATTGAACCGTGCGGCCGATACCATCCGCGTATTGGCGGCGAGCATGGTAGAGAAAGCCAAGTCGGGTCATCCCGGGGGCGCCATGGGTGGCGCCGATTTCGTGAATGTGCTCTACTCCAAGTATCTCATCACCGACCCCGACGACCCCACCTGGATTGCGCGTGACCGTTTCTTCCTCGATCCGGGCCACATGTCGCCTATGCTTTATGCCGTGTTGGCGCTCACCGGTAAATACACTGTGGAGGAGCTTCAGCAATTCCGTCAGTGGGGTTCGGTATGCCCCGGTCATCCTGAGGTGGATCCGGCGCGCGGGGTGGAGAACACTTCCGGCCCCCTCGGCCAGGGGCATACTATGGCTGTGGGCTGCGCCATTGCCGAGCGTTTCCTGCAGGCACGCTTCGGCGACGTGGTTGCGCACAAGACATACGCCTTCATCTCCGACGGCGGCATACAGGAGGAGATCTCGCAGGGCGCCGGCCGTATCGCCGGTTTCCTCGGTCTTTCCAACCTCATAATGTTCTACGACAGCAACCGTGTGCAGCTTTCAACCGATGTGGACGCTGTCGACGACGAGGATGTGGCGGCCAAATACCGCGCCTGGAACTGGAATGTGATTGAAATCGACGGCAATGATCCCGTCGCTATCTCCGATGCGCTCGCCAAGGCTCATGCCGAGACCGAAAAGCCCACCATCATCATCGGCAACACCGTGATGGGGCTGGGATGCCGCACCGCTTCGGGCGAAAGCTTCGAGGGACAGTGCTCCACCCACGGGCAGCCTCTCAGCAAGGCCGGTGTCGATATCGAGAAGACCCTCCTGGCACTCGGAGCCGACCCTGCCGATCCCTGGAATATCCCCGCCGAGGTGGAGAAACTCTATGCCGACCGCAACGCCGAGCTGCGCCGCATCTGTGCCGAGCGCAAGGCCAAAGAGGCCGAGTGGGCCAAGGCCAATCCCGAGAAGGCCCTGCAGCTTGACAATTTCATCAACGGCAAACTCCCCGAGATCGACTATGCCTCGATAATGGTGAAGGCTGGTGCCCCGACGCGCAACGCATCGGCTGCCGTGCTCGCCGAACTGTCGAAAAAGGTAGGCAACATGATTGTATCGAGTGCCGACCTTGCCAACTCCGATAAGACAGACGGTTTCCTCAAAGGAACCCACGCCTTTACCAAGGGTGATCTTTCAGGAGCTTTCCTCCATGCCGGTGTGTCGGAGCTTACAATGGCTTCGATCATGAACGGTATCGCGCTTCACGGCGGTCTGATATGCGCATGCGGCACATTCTTCGTGTTCTCCGATTACATGAAACCTGCCATCCGCATGGCAGCCCTGATGGAATTGCCGGTTAAATATGTATGGAGCCACGACGCCTTCCGTGTAGGCGAGGACGGCCCTACCCATCAGCCCGTCGAGCAGGAGGCACAGATCCGTCTGCTCGAGGAGCTCCGCAACCTTTCGGGTGAGCGCTCGATGCTCGTGCTCCGTCCGGCCGACTGTGTGGAGGCCGTGGTGTGCTGGCAGATGGCTATGGAGAACACCAAGACTCCCACCGGCCTTATCTTCTCGCGTCAGGATGTGAAGGATCTTCCCGCCGCAACCGAGAGCCGTTTTGACGAGGCTCAGGGCGCGCGTCACGGCGGATACGTGGTGATGGATACCCCTCATCCGCAGGTGGTGCTCGTGGGCAATGGCTCGGAGGTGTCGCTTCTGTGCGATGTAGCCGTGCAGCTCGAGGCCGGCCAGGTTCCCTGCCGTGTGGTTTCCGTGCCTTCACTCGGCCTGTTCGAGGATCAGGACGCCGAATACCGCAACAGCGTCATCCCCATGAACGGGGTGCCTGTATTCGGCCTTACAGCCGGACTTCCCTCCACTCTGCGTAGTGTGGTCGGCCCTCACGGCAAGGTGTATGGACTCGATCATTTCGGCGCTTCGGCTCCGTTCAAGGTGCTCGACCACAAGTTCGGGTTTACGGTGGAGAACATCACCGAGGAGGTGCTTCGTTTCCTCGGTCGTATCTGAAAAATCCCTGAGCCTCAGCCTTGATTGGCAGGGCTAATGTTAAAATACCGCTCCGGCCGCAACTTTTGATTCGGCCGGAGCGTTTCTTTTTTAAGAAAAATTTCACTATAAATCAGTTTTTTACTATAAATGTGAATTTTTTCAAAAAAAATATGTAACTTAGCGCCGAGTTTCCGGTGTTGTATCGCCAATGGATTGACTCTTGAGTTCTTTCTCTTTGTATGGCGGTGACGACCTGGCTGGTTTACAATAGTTTACCTGCCGCCGGGAATACAGGGGCTATGAATCTCACACTTCCGGTGCGACGGCGGAGCGGGAACGGCCCTGACGTCTGTGGATGCAGACGGGGAACATATTTTCTGAGAACTTAATCTATTTCAACTTTTTCTACTTTAGCTATGAAGAAAAGTATCGCTCTCGCATTCGGCTTCGCCATGCTTGCCGGCACTGCTATGGCTCAGAATGCACAGGAGATAACCTATGTGGAGGATCCTTCGCAGGGTTATCTGTTCAACCGTTTCCGTGACAACTGGTTTTTCCAGGGTGAAGGCGGCGTTTCCATCGGTTTCACCGACGAGGATAACCACCGCAAACTCTTTGACCGTTTCACCCCCTCGGCTCATCTTTATGTAGGTAAGTGGTTCTCTCCGCTGCTGGGTGTACGCATCGGTGCGAGCTACGTATCCGTGAAAGGTCTCTCCAACGACCCCAACTGCGTTGGTCTGCAGCCTTGGGAGGGTAAGACCGAGGACGGCTTCTGGAAAACCTACCAGAACTACTTCGGCCCGTCGTTCTCCGTTATGCTGAACC
>URZG01000072.1 GCA_900552325.1 uncultured Porphyromonadaceae bacterium
GTAGACCTGCGGCACATAAATGGAGAGGAGCATCGCCAGGCACGCCCCCATCGAGATCAGCGCGAAAGTGCGCACACCGGCGATCTGCCCCTTGCGTTTGCGCTCGGCGCCCACAACCATGCCGAGCGCCATCGACAGCACCAGCCGGAACACCGTGTTGCCCAAATTCACCTCCGTGGAGCAGAGGCAGTCAATGATTCCCTTTATAAAATCCATAGCCGAACGTTTTTACCAAGAGTATATCCATATATGATTAAACGCAAATTTAACCATTTTTGTTAAATGAAAACGCGGGCACGGAAAGAAATCCGTGCCCGCGTGCGGTGTTATTTCAAAGTCGATTATCTCACAGATACTTTGACCGTCTCCGAGCCGACTACAACCAGGTAGATGCCGGGAGCAACGGGGAGCATCACGGTCTCGTCGCAGAGCGATGCCGAAGCGACAGCCACACCTGATGCATTGTAGACCGTCACGGGAGCCTCGCCGGCCACGCTCACGCGGATAGCGCCGGTAAGACCGGCGACACCGGCCATAGCCTTGACGCCGCCCACGCCCGAAAGGCCGAGGAACTTCAGGGTAGCCTCGTCGGTAGTACCGCTCACGTAGTTGGCTTTCACGCCTGCGGTGTGTTCGCCCTCCTCGACTCCGGTGAATACAAGCGAATTATCCTTTACATTGTCGGCATAGACCTCGCCGTCGAGCGAAACAGTGAAGTCAACCACACGCCATGCGTCGATATAGTTGGCCATCGGATCCTGCTCGTTCCACTTGAAGAGGTATTCGTGGCCGTTCTCGCCGTCCTGATGGGTGACGCTGAGGCCGAAGGGCACCGTGGTAAGCTCCTCGAGGGCAGCTGTGGCGGCAACATCGGCGGTAAGGTTCACATCCTCGCTCCAGGGTTTGAAGCCGTCGAGCGAGAGGGAGGCGGTGTACTCGCCCACCGGAAGGAAGCCGATCTCTACCGCGTTGTTTTCATGCGCGAGGACGTAGGGCTCGGCAGTGTCATCGCCCTTGGCGGCGATGGTAACCGAATATTCCTCGGGGAGGTAGCCGTTATCGGAAGTCACTGCCACGGAGAGCCTGGCATATTCCTCGGCTTTGATTTCGTGCGATACGGTGGCTGCCGGTGACTTGAGACCGCCGGTGAGCGCGCTTACCGCGAACTGGTGCTCGCCGTCGGAGGCATATTCCATGGTGAAGGTGCGGTCGGTCACCTCAGCCAGTTTCTGGCCGTTGTAGCTTACCTCATACTTCACATCGTCGGCGTAAGGTTCGGCCTCGTTCTCGTCCCAGGCAAGGGTTATATCATTGCGGCCCGAGAACACATCGTGGGTACGCGATGCCGTGAGGTTGGCCGGAGCCTTGGGAAGAGTGAGGGTAACCTCGTTGGAGGGAACGGCCTCGCCGTCGGGATATACGGCGGTGACAAAGAACACAAGGTCGGAACCGTCGGCGGGAGCCTGCAGCGATTCAAGGAGGAAGCTCAGCTCAGCCGATGAGAGAAGCTCGGCGTTGAGGCGCCCCACACCTTTCTGATACACGTTGTAGCCCAGCAGCGGAGCGGGATTGTTCTCCTCGATAAGAATATCATCGAGCCACATGGCGCTGCCGTAGGATACAGACGAATTCAGATGGATGGCGATATATTTGGCCGTCGGCGGGATTCCGGTATATTTCCGTGTCGTCAGCTTATTGTTGGCTTTGATGGGATCGGAACCGTAAGACGACGTTGTCTCCTTCTTGACAATATTTGAAGAGAAGGCTTCTACCGGATTCTCAGGGTCATAATCCTCCGTGGCATACAGGATCTCGAAGTCATGCGAGCTGCTGCTTTCCTTAAATCCGATCTTGAGGGTAAGATCAAAGGTAGAGATGTCGGCGGCGGAAAGCGCGGGCGAGATCAGCCAGTCGTTCTGACGGTAATATGAACCGATGGTTACGCCAAGAGCATGTTCACCTTTGACCTCGAGGGTGGAATTGGGTTTGAACACGTTGAGTTTCGATCCGGAGCACATATACCAGGTCGAGCCGCTCTGCTCGTCAAGGTCAAGGATAGTGAAACCGTTGATATTGTCGGTTGCGCCGATCTCCGATCCCTCGAAATCCTCCGAAATCTTCAGCGGAGCATATCCCGGTTCGCCGGCGGCATCCCATGTGAGGGTCTTGCCGTTCTCGCCATCGGAGAGCACGAGGTTTTCAACTGCATCATGGGCGGCAAAACCTGTGGCAATCTCCAACGGTGCGGAAGTGTTGTTCTCCGGGAGAGTATCGTCGGGATAATTCACCGTTGCTGTGAATGTATAGGAATCGGCTTCGGCAGCCCGGACGGCGTCGATAGTGAAAGTATAGGTGTACTTCACGGAGGATAACGGAGCCAGATCTACGAGCTCGGGAGCGGTGAACTCCACGCCGAGGTCGGAGGCGACATCAAGCGTATAAGCGGTTGCAGCAATCGGTGTCGAGCCGTTGTTGGCCACATTGACTTCCAGTGTAGCCTCCTTACCGGCTATCATAGTCGCCGGACCGTTGACCGAAACCTGCATGTCGCCTTCCACAGCATTGAAGATGCGCACGGCATCGAGAGCCATATTGTTGCCGTATTCATTCACCGTGAGGAATCCCACACGGTAAGTGGAGCAGTCGGCGGCGAGGGCATCGCCGAGCAGGATGGTATATTTCTGCCATCCGAGCTGGTCGGAATCAGCAGGTTTATAACGGATGATATGGCCGTCGGCCACATCCACCCACTCACCGTTGTCGTTGGAGACCTGGAGCTTGACGCCCTCATTGGTCTTGTTTGAGCTCGAATCGTGGTGGAACCAGAACTCGACTGCCGGAGCTATTGAGGAGGAACGGCTGATGGGAGCCGTAACGAGGCGGCTCTGATTGGATGCATTGGCGTTGTAAGATTCAAAGCCGGCGAGACCGCCGTCCTCATCAACCGGAAGGATGTCAGCTGAACTTCCATAACGGCCGACCTGAAACTTCTCGAAAGGCTTCCATGCATAATTATCGATGGTACCGGCGCGTTCCACATCCCATGCTCCGCCGAAAGAGGCTCCGGCGAAGGAGTCGGCGAACGGCAGGTCGATATGACCGACTTTCACACTTCCGGTAAGGGCCGGTTCAGACACCTTGCTGACATTGGTAGCGGTGATGGAATACTGCAGCTTCACCGGGCGCGAGGGTGTATATGTGTCGGTGTAGGTCGTGGCGCCCGTCACGGTGCCGAGTTCGGTGGCTGTGCCGTCGAGCACACGGCTGACGGTGTAGACCAGCGATGCCGGGTCAAGCGACATGCCGTGTATTCCGGCGGGAGCCTCCCACGTAACAGTATGTACATCACCTTCCGAGGTGAACGCGGGATTGCCTACGGCGGCCGGAGTCTCGATACCGATGAATACGGTGGTTTCAACGGCATCCGCAGTCTCTTCGCCCTGCGAAACCTCCACGGAATATTTCACCACACCTTCGGGAGCGGCGGCATCGGTCCAGCTGACCGCGGCGCCGGGAGCACCGGTGCCGGAGTTTACTTCGGTGCCTTCACGCTTGATGGAGTAAGAAAGTTCGCCTGAAAGTGCCTGTCCTGTAATGGTCGATGAGGGAAGTGTGAATGTGACAGTGGCGTTGGTGGCGCCCGAAGCGTCGGGGGTCACCGTAAAATCAGCGGGAGCCGCGGGACATGCCGACGGCCCCAGCTTGAATACCTGAAAATTATATACTTTGGCGAATTTTGACTTTCCGAGGATGGAGATACGGTAATTGCCGTCGGCGGTGACGGTAAACTCGCAACTCTTGAGATGCGAGGCGTTCGGGGTTCCGATATAAGGCAGATTAGTGTATTCCGCCAAAGAACTGAAATTACGCGGGTCATCCCCTTGCCCCAGAAGCAATTCTATTGTGGCGGCGTTTGATGTCCCCGAAGTATATGAGAGGGGAGTCAGTTCGACTTTATACATCGAGCCGGCCTCAAGCGCGAGGTCAGGAGTGGTAATGTAATCCTTTACATAGGGCGAGTATGAGGTATAATACCATAAACGCATATACCCACCGCCATAGCTATACCAGGACCATGCAGGTTCATCCCGGTCATAATCATAGACCGAATACGTGCATTGGTCAAATTCAGCCTTGGTGGTGACTTTGAAAATAGGCTCCGGCGAATCCTGGGCCGCGACCGTAAAGGCAGAGCCGGAAGCCAGGGAAACACCGAGAACCAGTGTGAGTAACGATTGCTTCATAAGCGTATATTAAAAATTTATAAAAATAGCAATTTGATATACAATTCTCCAAAATCAGTTTTCTTTTCGCACTCCATCCTTCTCTTTTCAGTTTTCCGGGGGCTTCCAAGGCTTGATTCACTGGCAAAGTTACATAATAAAGAATACAAAACGCCATAGACTTAGTTAAACGATGTGAAGTTATGATAACAAATGTTATTTTTATGCATTTAAAGAGAAAAATTCCCTGAAACAGCCCGAACGCATGACAATTTGAATATACCTACAGCCAAAGAGACATCCACATAATATCGCCGAAATTGGCATATTGTGGCAATTTATGCCATAAAACATATTTCATGCACATTTTATGAATAAAATTTATACAAATTTTTGTTACATTATGCCAAATAATGCATACCTTTGCAACGAGGACATTTTGAAAGCCGCCTGACATATCATATCTGCGGAATTTATCACTAACAAAATATTTCATGATGAAGAAAACTTTACTCTTTCTGGTAGCCTCTCTGATGGCCGCTGGCGCTATGGCCCAGGAACGTCAGATGATGCGCATTCACAACGCCGACGGTACCACCGAGGAACGTTATGTCGATGAAATATCGAAAATCTCTTTCTTCAAGGAGAGCGAAAGGCCAATCTCCAATATCGAGCCCGTAGACCTCGGACTAAGCGTGAAATGGGCCTCAGCCAACGTAGGTGCAGAGAAGCCCGAGGATTACGGAGGTTACTACGCCTGGGGCGAAACCGAGGAAAAAGAGGTTTACAACGAGACCACCTATAAATATTACAACCTCGAATGGAACACCATCCAGAGGATAGGCGCTGAAATCACCGGCACACGCCACGACGTGGCCAAAGCCATGATGGGAGGCGACTGGCGTATGCCCACACGCGACGAATGGTATGAGCTTGTGAACGAGTGCGAATGGAGCTGGACAACCATCAACGGACACAACGGCTTCACAGTAACGGGTTCCAACGGCAACTCTATCTTCATACCTGTGGCCGGCCGCATACTCACCATCAACGGCCAGAACCCCGATGATCATATCGGCACCTCAGGTTTCTACTGGACCTCCACCCTCGCCGAAGACGACAATATGCCCTACGGCCAAGGCAACTACCGCGCCTACCGAGCATCGCTCACAAACGGATACGTGCGCATGGAAGGCTACGATGTGCCTGAAATCGGTATGTCGGTACGTGCCGTGGAAGGCGTGCTTTCGGAAACCGATCCCGAGCCGGAACCGGGCCCGATGGATATGGTGGACCTCGGCCTCAACGTGAAATGGGCCTCGCACAACGTCGGCGCCGCGACAGCCACCGAATCGGGCAACTTCTACTCATGGGGCGTGACAAAGAAACAGCCTACCTACGGCGACCCCGCATACAAATACCGCCTCCCCGATGACCCAGAGCGCCCCGGCCAACTGCTCTACGAATACCTCGGCGACAATATCGCAGGCACAAAATATGATGTGGCCCACGTGCGCTGGGGCGAAGGCTGGCGCCTCCCCACCAAAGAGGACGTGGAGGAATTAGTGGAGAAATGCACTTTCACCTGGGGCATGAACGGCGGCAAATACGGCTACACCGTGAAAGGCCCCAACGGAAACACCATCTTCCTCCCCGCCACCGGCTATATGGGAATGGAAGGTCTGATATGCGCCGATCCCTGGGATAATATGGGTCTCCCCCTCACTGCCCACTACATGACCGCCACACCCAAGCCCCACAGTTCGGGCGACGTGCAGCAGCAGTCGTCGGAATATACCCTCCGCATCAACAAATGGCAGAACGGCGATCCCTCCATCAAGCGCGATGACGTGTTCAAGTCGCTGGGTGTAGTAGTGCGTCCAGTCCACGATTGAAACTGTAAGTCCTGACATACATAAAGCGGGGGGTGCATGACCGGTCATGCACACCCCCGGTTTTTTATAATTGAACTCAAGTTCACTCTATCGCTTTGGCATTGGTCGAGCCGCTGACGGCGCGCCAGCATAGAGCGGCCAGGAGAGCACCGCAGAGAGGACCTACAACCATAATCCAGAAAGGACCCCATGCGTCGACAGTCCAGAGTGCGGGACCGAAGCTGCGGGCAGGATTGACCGAGCAGTTGTCGACGGGGATACCCACGATATTCACCAGGCCGAGAGCGAGACCGATGGCGATACCGGCGAAATTGCCGAAGCCCTTCTTGGCATCGGTAGCGCCGAGCACGATGAATACGAAGAAGAACGTCAGCATACCCTCGGCGAGCAACGCCATGCCGGGAGTGGCGCCGGGCTGAAGCACATTGGCAGCCAGCTGGCTGGAGCCGGTGACACCTCCGAAATTAAAACCGGGCACCATATTGACGAACCAGCAGAGTATGCCGGCACCGATGGCCGCACCGAAAAGCTGCGCCACAACGTAACCCACGAAATCACGGAAACTCATGCGGCCGCTGATCCATACGGCGAACGATACAGCCGGATTGACATGGCATCCGGAAATGTTGCCTATGGCATAGACAAGACACACCAGCACCAGTCCGAAACACAGGCCGATGCCGAGACCGCCGATCGACGGACCGGCCAGAACTGCGCTACCGCAGGCAAGGAGCACGAGAAACATTGTGCCGACGCACTCCGCAAGATACTTCTTCATAACAGTTGAAATAAAAATAAATAATCAAAACAAGCGCCCTACTTAGAGAGTTCACTCAATAATAAAGACATTCCGGAATATAAAAAGGTTTAAATCTCGGTTAATAATGAGCCGGAGTTTTCGACAGTCTGCAATCATTGATTTTACAGGAATTTGATGTAACTTTGCGTCAGGATTTCCATATAAACGTTTCCACTCATGAGAACAGCCAAGATTTCCGAGAAAGTCCATTATATCGGTGTCAACGACCGCACCACAGCCAAATTCGAGGGGATGTGGCCCCTCCCTTACGGCGTAAGTTACAATTCCTACCTGGTTGTCGGCCCGGATAAAGTAGCCATCATCGACGGAGTAGAGGCTTCACACGCCCTCCGGCAGATAGAGCTGATAAAGAATATCCTGGGCGACCGACAGCCCGATTACCTCATAATCAACCACATGGAGCCCGACCACTCCGGCGCCGTCCAGATGCTGCGCCAGGCCTTCCCCGGGCTTACCGTAGTGGGTAACAACATGACGCTGGCCTTCAACCGCGGATTCTACGGCATAGACTCCCGGACACTCCAGATCAAGGAGGGCGACACACTCTCGCTGGGTAAAGGCGCCACACTGCGCTTCTCGATGATCCCTATGGTGCACTGGCCTGAGACGATGGCCACATACCTCGAAGAGGAGCAGACGCTTTTCAGCGGCGACGCATTCGGTTGCTTCGGAGCGCTCAACGGCGCGGTGACCGATATGGAAATGAACACCGACCGGTATTTCCCCGAGATGGTGCGCTATTACTCCAACATCGTAGGCAAATACGGACAGTTCGTGCAGCGTGCCCTCGCCAAACTGGCATCCATGCCCGTTTCCACAATCTGCTCCACCCACGGCCCCGTATGGTGTGCGCGCATCCAGGAGGTGATTGATCTCTACGACCGTCTGAGCCGCTATGAGCCGCTCGACAACGGCGCCACCATCGTCTATGGCTCGATGTATGGCAACACCGAACTCATGGCGGAAACCGCCGCGCAGGCACTCGCCGAAGGTGGCGTGAAGGATATTTCCGTAATAAATGCCTCCCGCACCGACCTTAGTTATATAATAGCTGAGATTTTCAGCCACCGGGGTCTCATCATCGCATCGCCTACCTACTCCGACTCCCTCTTTCCACCCATTGCCGCAGTGATGGAGGCCATAGCGCTGCGCGGACTCAAAAACCGCGAGGTGGCCATTATCGGAGGACACACCTGGTCGCAACAAGCTATCAGAATCATGCAACAGCACATCGACGCCTGCGGCCTACATACCATAGCCGACCCCGTAAACTTCAAACACGCACCGTCGCCCGACTCCCTCGACCTTTGCATGCAAGCGGCATCGGCCATGGCCGGAGTGCTCACAGCAACAGGGAACCAAAAATAACGACCGGCTGTTACGGTTATATGGAAAATAAAGAACCTGAACTTGAGGTACACCCCTGGGAGCCGTTTATTCCCGAAGGGGCGAAGGTGTTGATCATGGGCACGTTTCCGCCGCAGGCCAAGCGGTGGTCAATGGATTTCTATTACCCCAACCGCACAAACGATTTCTGGAAAATCTGCGGCCTGATATTTCTCGGCGACAAAGACGCCCTCTGTCTGCCGGGCGAGAAGAAATTCGACGTCGACGCCATCCGCGGACTGATGACCGAGAAAGGGATCGCCCTCAACGACACCGCCCGGCGCGTGCGACGGCTGAAAGGCAATGCCTCCGACAAATATCTCGAGATAGTGGAACCGGTGCCTCTTTACGACCTGTTGGCCCGCATGCCTCAGTGCCGCGCCGTAGCCACCACAGGCGAGAAAGCCGCCGGCGTGATAGCGGAAATCACCGGTACTCCGCTCCCCAAAATGGGAGAGATGGTCACCGCTCCCGACGGCCTTGAGATCTGGCGCATGCCCTCCACCTCACGTGCCTATCCCCTCCCTGTAGAGAATAAAGCCGAATACTACGCCACCCTCTTCCGCCACCTCGGCATCCTCTGACCATAACAACTCGGCAATTTCAGAGAGTAAATCGCCAACATGACAAAATGTCTGAACTTATGACAAAATGTCTAAAAATGAGACATTTTGTCATATTTTTTTAGGTATAGGCGGTTGATGCGCCCAAACGAAAGATA
>URZG01000073.1 GCA_900552325.1 uncultured Porphyromonadaceae bacterium
ATGCTCAGGATGGAGACCGCCGACAACGACCACGCCATCCAGGATCTCACGAAAGTGCTCGAGCTTGAACCCGACGATTACCGTGCCCTCTACAACCGCGCGATGCTATATGTGGAGACCCGGAACTACCCCAAGGCCCTGGCCGACATCAACCGCGTGATCGCCGGCAATCCCGAGATGCCTGAGGCCATGTATATGCGCAGCGACATCTACCGCCGCCAGGGAAAGATGGGGCAGGCCGAGAAGGATTATTACAAGGCACTGGCACTGGCCAAGAATTTCCGTCCCACCGCACCGGCCGAGGGGATTCGTTCTCCCGGTTCGCCGGAAGGGGAAACCGGGGCCAAGACCAAAAACGATTCGTTGCCGACACTTTCGCCCGAGGAGGTCGCCAAACGTTTCACTGCACTCCGCACAGTGGAGCGCGAGATCGACATCGACCGGGAGTACTCCAACAAGAATATCCGCGGCCGCGTGCAGGATAACGAGGAGCGCATAGAGATCGAGCCGATGTTCACTCTCAGCTATTATGTGTCGCCGACCGAGCTGCGTCCGTCGGCCTATTATATGAAGGAGACCGACGATGTGAACCAGACACGTGCGCTGCGTATGGGCGTGCAGGTGACCAACCGACCCGTATCGCTCTCCGAAGAGGATGACATCAACAGGCATTTCCGTTCGATCGAGTACTATAACTCTTATCTCTCCACACATACACCCCGTGCGGTGGATTTCTTCGGCCGCGCCATGGATTTCATAGTGTTGCGCGATTATGCCTCCGCCATCGATGACCTGACCAAGGCGGTAGGCATCTCGCCCGACTTCGCGCTGGGTTATTTCGCCCGGGGCGTGGCACGCGCCGAACAGATGAAGGTCGGCAACGGCGGCGCTCATGCGGCTCTTCCCGAGGCACGTGCCGTGATAGCCGATTTCGACAAGGCCATAGAGCTTTCGCCGCGGATGGCCCTGGCTTATTTCAACAAGGGTAACGCCCTGGTTGAGCTGGGCGATTTCACCTCGGCGCTGAGTTCCTACAACAAGGCGATTGAGCTCAAACCCGATCTGGGCGAGGCTTATTACAACCGCGGCTACGTGTACCTGCAGCTCGGCAACAAGGAGGCCGGCCTGGAGAACCTCTCCAAAGCCGGAGAACTCGGAGTCGTGCCGTCGTACTCCCTCCTGAAGAAGATGCACTGATTCCGGCCGGAGGACCGATGTCAGACCATATACCCTGAAACAAACCTTAATAATACTGACATAAAATGCTTGACCTGACAACTGAAGACCGTGAGCTCCTGAAAGCCCGCGGCGTGACTGAAGAACAACTCGAACAACAGGTGAACCGTTTCCGCACCGGGTTCCCGTACCTGAAGATAGCTGCGCCTGCACGTCCGGGCGAGGGGATAACCGTGCTTACCTCCGGCGAAGAGGATCAGGCGGTGGAGCGCTGGCAGAAATATCTGGCCGACGGCGGCACGGTGTGCAAGTTTGTGCCCGCCTCGGGCGCCGCATCGCGTATGTTCAAGGCTCTTTTCTCATTCGTCGATTCCGAGGCCGAACATCCTGAAGCCGGCTCCGATGTCGACCGCCTGTTGAAAGATATACATAATGTGGCATTCTTCGGCGAACTTGATGATGCCGCGAAAAAATATTACGGCGCCGGTGTGGATGATCTCATCTCTCAGGGGCGCGAAAAGGATGTTATCCGCGCCATCATCCTTCCCGACGGACTGAACTACGGCGCTCTCCCCAAGGGACTGCTGACTTTCCACCACAGTGCCGACGGCACACGTACCCCCGTGGAGGAACAGCTCATGGAGGGGGCGCAGTCGGCACGCCAGGCCGACGGCACTGTCAACATGCACCTCACCGTGTCGGGCTCGCACCGCAAGGCTTTCGAGAAGAAACTTGCAGAGGCTGTGCCGCCCATCGAAAAACGTATGGGAGTGAAAATCAACGTGGAGATGTCGGAGCAGTTACCCTCGACCGACACCGTGGCGGTGAACGAGGACAATACTCTCTTCCGCGAGGACGGCAGACTCGTGTTCCGTCCCGGCGGTCACGGCGCCCTTATCCGCAATCTCGACACCATTGACTCGGCAGTGGTGTTCATCAAGAACATTGACAATGTCGTGCCCGATTCGCGCCGCGGCGACACTCTCCGTTACAAGCAGGTTATTGCCGGTTATCTTATCGGGCTGCACGACAAGGTAGCGGAGTACACACGCCTTATCGACTCGCGCGAATATACCGAAGCGCAGCTTGACGAGGTGGTTAATTTCATGCGCTCGGCTTTCTCTTTCGAGTCTCCGGAGTTCGGGTCGCTCAAAGGGGAGGACCTGGCCACCTACCTGCGTGCTCTTCTTGACCGCCCGCTGCGCGTCTGCGGGATGGTGCGCAACGAGGGCGAGCCGGGCGGCGGTCCCTACATCGCCTATAATGCCGACGGTTCGCGCTCGCTCCAGATTCTGGAAAGTTCACAGATCGACACCTCTAAGCCTGAAAACCGCGATATGATGGCCCATGCCACCCACTTCAACCCCGTGGACCTGGTGTGCTACGTCCGCGACCTCGACGGCAAGGGGTACGATCTTCCCGATTTCGTTGACCCCGAGACCGGCTTCATCTCATCCAAATCGCTTCATGGCCGCTCGCTGAAGGCGCTTGAGCTTCCCGGACTTTGGAACGGTGCAATGAGCCGCTGGAACACCGCTTTCGTCGAAGTTCCCGTAACCACCTTCAACCCCGTTAAGACCGTCAACGACCTCCTCCGCCCCCAGCACCAGAACTGATACCGTTATCTGTTTACCAGCGCAGCTGCAGAAAGTTTTTTCGATCGAAAAAACTTTCCGCAGCTGCGCTGTGATTATGGGAGCGTCCTCTTTGGCGGGGATCAGGGGTGTAGGGCGGAGGCGATGGAGTCGAGGAGGAGGGAGTCGCGGGGCATCATGGCCCAGCCGCGGTATTGATTGAGGGAGATTTCCACGGAGGCGTCGAGGTCGGGATAGCGGGCGCGGCTGGCTTTGGCCTGTTCGCTGCTCATGACGGTGAGCCCACCCTCGAGTTCTCCCAGGTGCACGAGCATGGCGAGCTGTTCGGCTCCGTAGTCGGGATCCTCGCGCACGATGATGGTGTCGCCGATTTCACGGGCGAGGTTGTGCAGGCGCATCATCGCCGGGGAGCCTTTGGGCACCCACACGGTGCGGCCGGCGAGTTCTGTCTGGGTGTAGACGCTGAGATCGCCTGTGGAGTCGGTGCGCTGCAGGAGCACCAGGCGGTCTACATCGGCGGCTTCCAGAAACCGGTATTGCCGTCGGAGATCGGCCGTGATGGGTATGTCGGCCACAACCAGACGGCATCGACCCTCGCGGAGCCATTGCAGTGCGTCGCTCAGCCGTGTGAATGGGTGGAAACGGAGCGGGCGTTCCATCCGCGCGGCAGCGCGGCATATCATGTCGTAATAGGGACCCGAGAGGGTGTCACCGGCAAATGACACACATATAGGCGAGACTTCTATGGCAACGTTGAGAGTGTCGCCCCCGGCCGGCTGATCCACGCGCTGCTGCAGGTGCGGTGCGGAGCACTGGCGGACGGCTATCATCGCGGCAACCGCTCCGGCAAGAAGCACCAGATAGAAAGCGAGGGTTTTGCGGCGGGGTTTAAGTTCGTTTTTAGGCATACAGGGTATTTTTTGCAAAGGTAATCTTTTTGAGTTTCTTACACAAAAACATCGGGCACGGATGATGTGCGCTGCATTTGTGCCGGGATTGCAGGCGCTATGTCGTGTGAAATTTGGTGTAATGAAGAAAAAATCGTAATTTTGCCTCAGATTTGGGTTTCATTCCATCTTGTTTTGCGCCTCATAATCAACCAATCTCCATTATCACGGCAAAAAAACAAAAATTCTTGTACCCAATTCGCTGTGTATCGCAAATTAATCTCTCTTTTCAAACGGTAATTTTTTGTTATTCCAATATTTTATGAAAAAGATCCTTTATGCAGCCGTTGGTGCTTCACTGGCACTTCCGGCAGTGGCAGCGACACCCCGTGTCGACGCCACGCGCCAGGGGACGGCTCTCTTCCCGTTCGCGCCGCAGGCACGGACCGAACAGACCTCATCTCCCTTTGGCTCTCCGTCAATCTCCGGACTTGTAAAAGACAGCGGAACCGCTCCGCGTATCGGTGCTCTTAAAGGCCTTACGCCGAACAATCTCCCGGAGGCAACGATAATCGGTTATCTTGACGGTCCGAAGAATGAAAACTGGTATTATTGCGGTGACTACACTTATGCCGATGGCCAGATAACCGGTTTTCATCTCGATATCTATGACGCCACTTTCAAGAAGATTGGTTCAGTGCGCGACAACATCGAACTCCAGGAGAATGAGACGCGTGTGGCCGAAGTTTCCATTGGTCCGGCTGTCACTCAGAAATTCTTCAACTATGACAACAACTATGAGGTCATGGTTGCGGTGGCTACCAATACTACAGAGTACGTGAACAACTACCGTACATGTGTCTACTCGATTACATCCCTTGCCGACGAGCAGCTTTCGGATTGCAAGCAGTCTATTGACGGCTATTATGTGTCGGCCATCAACACGGCCCAGGATGCCTGGAGCGAGAATTTCTTCATCACATTCATGACTGAGGAGGAGACAAATACTCCTCAGATAGGTGATGTGATCAATGTGGCCGATTACCGTTTCGTGACTTACAAGAAGGCCGGTTATTCCGGCGACATGGTCCCGGTGCTCGATGTGCGTATCCCGCAGATTACTCTTGCCGGTGCCGATGCCATCCCGTTCCTGGCCACACAGAAGGACGGCGTGCCTTATTTCTGTGTGAACCATCTCAAATACAGCTGGTTTCTTGATCCCTACGACTACACCATCGATACTCCCACTCCAGACAACGAGCTGATTGCCGAACTTTATGCCCCGGCAAGCTCCTTCGCTTCCACCGCCGATCTCTACAGTACCACGCGTTTCCCACTGGGGGCTACTGACGAAGATCTCTATTTCCTTTATCTCGGTTCCTTCAGCTACAACGGCGACGTTGATATGACCCGCAACGACGACGGTACCCCCACGTTCATCGTTACCCGTGCCCATTCGCAGCAGGGAGGTGATTCGTATCTTTATGATTTCGAAGCCTACGACGGTGCCAAGAAGGGTGAAGACGGCGCGGCTGTACGGAAATATGTTATCGGCACCGGCACCGAAGGCGGTTACTTCATGAGTGATATCGCCGGTTTCGACCCGCAGGTGATGCTGCTGTTCCAGGACGGCGGCAGCTACGGCTTCCAGTTCGTGAACATACTTGACGGAACGGTGGAACACACCATCCCCTTCGGGTTCAACGAAGGAAGCGACGATTACAATATGAACGCGATGGTCGACCGTATCCCCTCCGGAAATTCATACCTTTACACTGTACCTCAGTCAAAAGGATTTTCCGACGAGAACGGCGACTGGCATTCGAGCATTGTATTTGCCTCTCCCGAAGGTGACATCGTGAAGGTCGACGATATAAACATGGGTAAGAATGTAGCATACGCCAACATATATCCGGGCGCAGATTCATTCAATCCCTATCTTTTCAATCTTGATGCCGACCATGAGTATATGGTTCTTATCAAGCGATACAACGCCGACGGTACCGGTACGCACGAGGAACTGTCGGTTATCAGCGCCAACCCCGACAAGGGTGTTCTGCTCAACCTCGGTCCGGATGAGGAAAAGGGCGACATCAACATCGTATCGCTTGTGAACACCGCTACCGACAATCCTTCGCTTGCTGTGACTTACATAAACCGTATTCCCGGAAGCTGGAAGTACACTACGACTTATTTCGACCTGCCTCTTACTCTTTTCGAAGCCGGCGACGGTACTGCCGAGAATCCTTATGAGATCAGCACCGTGGGCGGTCTGATGCAGATCAAGTCTGCCCCCGAGGCATACTTTGCCGTGGTAGCCGACATTGATGCCGACGGCGTGGTGGTAAATTCGCCCGATTTCAATTTCACAGGCTCGCTTGACGGCCGCGGCCATGTGATAAGCAATCTCACAGTCAGCGGTCGTGCTCTTCTGCCGGTTGTGTCGGGCGAGCTTCCCCAGACTGAAGAGGAGGGCGATACCCCTGAAATGGTCTATACGAAAGGGGTGGTGAAGAATCTGAAATTCTATAATGCCAAAATGGATGCCACTGTCGACGCTCAGGGTCTTCTCGTAGGTCGCCTCACCTCGGGTCTGGTAAACAACGTGCATTTTTATAATTCAAAAATCACCTCCACCGAAAGTGTCGGCGGTATTGTCGGCAATGCGGTATCCTACAGTATGGTCAGCGAATGTTCATTCGACGGAGAGATTGTATCTCCGGAGAACAGCGTCGGCGGCATCGTGTGCACCACCTCTACAAGTTCATCGGTGATCGCCTGTGCTTTCAAAGGCTCGATCGAGGGTGGCTCCGATGTAGGCGGTATCCTCGGATCGGTGGGTCCCAACGGCAACGGTGTGGTCAACAGCCATGTAAAAGCCGACATAAAGGGTAAAAACACTATCGGCGGTATTGTCGGCACAGCTGCAAAAGTTCCTTTCAACAACAACCATGTGGAGGGTACGCTCACTGCCACAGAGGCTCTCAGTTGGGGCGGCGGCTGCAAGGTCGGCGGTATCGCGGGTTCTTACCCCAACATCTATTCGGTTGACGACGGAGAAGGCGCAGAGGTCACTCCGATGATCTGCAATAACTTCGTGAATCTTTCTTCGATCACGGCTCCTGAACCGGAAGAGGGAGCTTACCCTGCCGAGAACAACTCCGTTCACCGCGTTGTGGGCTACACCCGCGCCAACTACGCCGAGGAGGTAGACTACGATGAAGAGACCTATGAACCCATCTATGGCGATCCTTTCCCTGCTGACGAGACTATAAGGAACAATTATGTGGTCTCCACACTCCCCATAGTGGAAAGCGCTGTGGCAGATGACCCCGATAGCACCGAGGGCAAGTCGATGGACGCTTCCGAACTCACCCGTGATTTCTTTGAGGAACAGCTCGGGTTCGCCTACGGTTATGATTCTGAATCCCCCTGGGCCATCTCTTCGGCCGAGTCGGCACCCGCACTTTATTTTGAAAGCGTTCTGCTCCTCATCGATCCCCGGAATCTTTCCGTAAGTGTGGACGAGGAAGCGACTGTCAAGATAACTGTCTACGGCGAGGAGATCAGCGAAAGCCTTTTCGAGGATTTCACTTGCGACTACAACGAATCGCTCCTTGAAATGACCGATATGGCTATGACCGAGGACGGCGTACTGCTCACCCTCAAGGGGCTCGCTCCCGGCGAATGTGATCTCACTGTCGGCATCAAGGGGCAGACCGTGAAAGCCCACGTAACCGTTTCCGAAAAGAGCGGCCTCGAAAATATAACCGCCGAGGATGGCGTTAAGCTGACTTTCAACGCTTCGATCCTCACTGCCGAAGGTGCTTCGATCGAAGTATTCAACATCTCAGGCGTGAAAGTCCTTGCAGGGCATGACTCTGTTGGTACCGGCAATCTTGCTTCAGGCGTCTATATCGCCGTCGCAAAAGACGGTAAAGGCTCTTCCGCTCTCAAATTCCGTGTGAAATAATATAAGATAATCCCCAAACATAAACGGCTGTGTGTCTGAGAAGGACACACAGCCGTTTGTTTTAAGGGTAATGTTATTGCGAAAGGTTATTTTACCGCGACTTTCACTGCGCCTGCAGGTGTGGCCACGAGATAGATGCCTGGAGCTGCCGGGATGCGGAGGTTACCTTCGGCAACGACCGAAGCCACGGTGCGGCCGTCGGCGGCGATCACGAGGATATTTACTGCGCTGTCAGCGGTTGTCACTGCAATCTCGCCTTCACCACCCTTGACGGTGATTCCGGAAGCCTCTACCTTGTCGAGAGAAACAACGAACGATACTTCGGCCGGGTTGGAGCCACGCGATTCGCCGCGGTTGTAGAGTGCGGTCACATGGTAGGTATGGTTGCCTGCGGGTACTTCGTTCTCGGTAAAGGTAAGTCCCGTCAGTGTCTCGGAGTTGAGTTTCTCGCCGTTGCGGTAAACGTTGTAGCCGAGCAGTTCGAGGGGATCGCCGGAGTCGCCGGGAGTGAAGGTTACGTCATCCACGCGCAGTGCGATACCGGAGGCTTCCTCGGGAGCGTAGTTGATGGCGAAATACCTGGTGCCTTCGGGGAGCTCGAACGTATATGATTTCCATTCCTTGCCGCTGATCCACTGGAGTTCCTGGTCTGTCTCCACTTCGGTGAAATCAGCTATGGCGTTGCCGGTGGAGGAAGCGAGGAAGCGGAAACTTTCGAAGAAGAAACCGTATGTGTCGTAACCGCGGACATTCAGTTTGACGGTCTGCGCGTCGCCGCTGAGGAGGGGAGAGATGGCCCAGTCGTCGGTGGCGCCTTCCTCGGATGCCACGAAAGCCAGCACCTTGTTGCCGGTAAGAGCGGCGAAATTCATGTAATTGGTACCGTTGGCGATGAACGGGCCGCTGTAATCGTCAAGTCCGGGCAGGTTGTCGTAGTTGCCGGCGGGATTACCGTCGTTGTCGATAAATGTCCAGTCGCCGAAAGTGTGGGCGAAATCCGCGCCATTCTCGAACGATTCGGTAATCTCTTCGGGGAGCATCTCGCCGGTGGGTTCGCTCCAGGTGAGGGTCACGGTGTTGTTTTCGGTCTTTTCAGCCGTCAGGTTCTCCACTGCCGGGAATTTCGGAAGGAGGTTCTTCACGGTAACTGCGGCAGAGATGTTGTCGGCCTCGTTCATGTCGTCGGCGTAATCAAGACGCATGGTGTACACATTCTCGGCGGCATGAAGGAGGGAGAGGGCCTGGCTGAACGACACGCGGGCGTTGTTACCCGGTTCAAGAGCTTCCACTTTGGCAGTAGCCACCTCCTTGCCGTCAAGGAG
>URZG01000074.1 GCA_900552325.1 uncultured Porphyromonadaceae bacterium
TGCTCCTCTCCAACTCCGGAAAGACCCGCGAGATCGTGGAGCTCGTGAGCCTGGCGCGCAACCTTTACCCCGGTCTGCCGGTCATAGTAATCACGGGCAAAGCCGATTCCCCCCTGGCCGGAATCGCCACGGTGACACTCTGCACCGGCGACTCCCCCGAAGTATGCCCGCTGGGGCTGACCCCCACCACCTCCACCACCATGATGACGGTGATGGGCGACGTGCTGGTGGTCAGCTGCATGAACGCCATACGGTTCACCGCCGCCGACTACGCCCTGCGCCACCACGGCGGATATCTCGGCTCCGCCGCCCGCAGCAAAGGGAACGGGCAGTGACGCCGCGACAATGAATAATCACCAATTTTCAGATAATCGAAATATGTCAACGCAGATTCAGGGCGCCGCGCCGCAGCGGCCTCTCCCAAGAATAGAAGATCTCGATGTAGCCGTCGTTGTTGCGGAATGGAACGGCCATATAACCCAGCGTCTCCTCCAGGGCGCCCTCCAGTGCTTCCAGTACGAGGGGTATGATGTGGAGGAGGATGTGGATATCTATTACGTGCCCGGCGCCGTGGAGCTGACCTTCGCAGCGCAGCGGCTCGTAGAGACAGGCAACTACGACGCCATCATCGTGTTCGGCTGCGTGGTGCGCGGCGGCACCCCTCACTTCGACTATGTGTGCCGGAGCGTCACCGACGGCGTGACCCGCATCAACGCCGAGGGGGATACCCCGGTGATATTCGGCGTCCTTACCGTAGACAACGAGCAGGACGCCCTCGACCGTGCCGGCGGACGGCTCGGCAACAAGGGGCTCGAGGCCGCACAGGCCGCCATCAAGATGATTGACTTCAACCGCGAGGTGGAAGCCTACATCGACGATGAGGACGAGGACGACGAGGACCACGTCGAGGAGGAATACGACGAGGATTGACAGCCCATATCAACATAGGGTCCAATCTCGGCGACAGCCGCGCGATCATCGAGGCGGCTGTCAGTGAAGTGGCGGCGCTCTCCGTGTCGGGAGAGTGCCGCCGCTCGTCGTTTGTGGAGAGTGCCCCCTGGGGCTACGACTCTCCCAACCGATACCTTAACATAGGGGTGGATATTGACAGCGACCTGCCCCCACTCGGGCTGCTCCACGCCCTACAGGCCGTGGAACGCCGCGTGGCGTCGCGCTTCGCACGCAGCAACGATCACCGCAACCCCGACGGCACCTACCGCGACCGCGCCCTCGACATCGACCTCATCATCTACGGCACAATCAGTATGGATACCCCCGAACTCACCCTGCCGCATCCGCGCGCTCATCTGCGACCCTTCGTGCTCGCCCCCCTCCGCGAGCTCGGCCATTCGCTGTGAAAGGCGAGAGGCGGGAGGCAAGAGGCAAGAGGCAAGAGTGCCATCCGGATGTAGTCGCGGCCTGCGGCGACCGCGACAATGGAGGTATCCTTGCGGATTTAACACTCTGATCGCAGTCGCGGCAGGCCGCGACTCTACATACAGCCGGAGGAGTGCTCCGGTCTGTCAGCGGATAGGGGTGATGACGATGCGGCGCCCGGCATTGTCGATGTTGACGGTGCCGAGACGTCCGAGAACCGACTGCCCCAGCAACAGCGGCGCGCGCTGGTTGGCCACTACGGTGGCACGGACGTTATCAAGTACGAGACCGCCGAAATTCACACGCTTCAGGTTAAGCAGCGTGCCGGTGGATACATTGCCGTTGGCGTCCATGTAGGTCTGCGAACCGACCACATCTTTGGGCGAAAGATAGTTGTTTTTCATCATGAACGACGCCTCGGTCTGCGATATGGTTACATCCGACGCACCGGTATCGAACACGAAATAGAGAGGGAGCCCGTTGATGGCGCACTGCACCTCGGTGACACCGTTCTTGCGCGTGAAAGTCACCTCGTATGCGTCGCGGAGAGTATCGCAGGCCTCCACAATCTCCTCAACATCAATGTCGGCCACTGCCGAATCGGCGGCGAAATCGTCAGGGAAGCGGTTACGGAGTTCACGCCGGTTGGCCTGCTGGCGCTCACGTACACGGGCCGCCACAGCCTCGAAGGCCTCGCTGCCGCGCAGCAGCCAGAAATCGTGGTCGGAAACAAGATGCCGCGCATCGGCATAACCGTTGTCGACAGCCTTGCCTACAAACGCGAGCGCCTCATCATTGCGCCCGAGGCGCGCATAGATACATGCCGCATTGTAAAGCGCCGACTGGCTGAGCGAATCCTTCTGCACATCGGTCATCACATGTCGGATCGCCTCGTCGGCCATGCCGAGCGACGAAGCGGCGTATGCGTAGCTTGTGGAGTCGTCGGGCGCGGCCAGGTCCACTATTTTGCGGTAAAGCTCCGTCGCCTCGTCGGGGCGCCCCGAAAGCCGCAGCCAGTCACCTTTCCACAACATCGCGTGGCGGTCGTCGGGGTTCAGAGTCAGCCCCATGTCGATATCGGCCAGCGCATCGCGGAAAAGAGAATCGTTTCCGGCCTCGAACTTCACGAACCCTCGGCCGAAATATGAGTCGGCTGCATCGGGGGCGGCCTCGATTATGGAGTCGCACCATTCCAGGGCGGCCGGTATGTCATCGGCGGCGGTGGCGATGCGCGACATGTAGCCGTAGAATCCCGCCGGATCGGAGGAGTCAATGGCGTATGCGCGCCGTATGTACATCTCCCCGCGGTCAGGTACACCGGCACGGAGATAGCAATCGGCGATGGCCTGGAGAAAGGCCGGATTCCCGTCAATGGCATTGGCCTCCTTGAGCAACGCCACAGCCTCGCCGTAATGGTTGTTGTTAAACTCTATCACCCCCGCCAGGAAAGGCCACATCACATTCGAGCCGTCTTTCTTGGCCGCCACACGGAGTTTCGTAAGCATCACCGGCTTCATTTCGGAAGGTAGGTCGCGGGCTATCTGTCCGGCGGCGAACTCATCCTGATACTCCACGGCCTTTATAAGATCGTCGGCAGCCTTGGCCCATTCCTTCTTGCCGATATAGGAGTCGGCGCGGAATGAATAAGGCTGCGGATTTCTGGGTGCGAGAGTCGCCGCACGGTCAAACCGGGCTATCGCCTCGTTCCACTCCTTGCGGTCGTTGTGCACCCGGCCTATACCGATGATTCCCGAAATGTCGAATTCGTCTACGGCCCGGATGCGGTTGAAGTCGTCCATCGCCTTGTCGTACTGCTTCATCACCCGGTAGAGATTGCCGCGGGTAGCCAATGTGGCCACATCCTCCTTATTCTCCTTAACCGCCATCGAGAGGTCCTCGAGAGCCCGCACCGTATCCTTCAGTTCAAGATAGATTGACGAACGGTTGCCGTAAGCCTGCCGGCGCATGGAGTTGGCGCCTTTCGGAATATATTTCAGAGCGTTGGTGTAGAACTTCAGGGCATCGGCCACTTCGCCGTTACCCTCCGAAATGGAGGCCGCGTAGATCCAGGCGTATCCGTTTTTAGGATTATCGGAAAGCTCCTTGTTGAAATACTGGGTGGCCAGTTCGCGGTCCCCCTCGTCGTAGGCCTCCACCCCGCGGCGGTAATTATACGAGTCGGGCTGCGCGGGCTCGCTCTTTCCCGCTCCGAAAAGCATTGGCGCAAGAGCCACGAAAGTTGCCGGAAGCAACAGAAGGCGATGTCTTTTCATAGTTGGTTATGATAAGTATCTGTTCTAAATTATTTTATATTAACCGATCAAAGCGTCATTTCTCCGCAGATGGGGTGCACCAGGCGGTGGGCCACCTGTTTGCCGGAAAGCCCCATGCCGAAGAGGAACATCATTTTGGTCAGTGCGGCCTCGGTGGTGATGTCGTGGCCCGAGAGAACGCCGGCGCGGGCAAGCATGTCGCCGGTGAAGTAGCGCTTCTGGTGCACGCCGCCGTTGGGGCACTGCGTGACGTTGATGATCACGATGCCGCGGTCCACGGCGCGGCGTATGGCGTCGCAGAACCAGGGGAAAGTCGGTCCGTTGCCGGCGCCGTAGGTCTTGAGCACGATCCCCTTCACTCCGGGAGTTTCGAGCTGCTGGCACAACGACGCCTCGGTGAGACCTGGATGCACGTAAACGATGAGCACGTTGGTGTCGAGGCCCGTGTGCACGCGCAGGGGCATACGGTCGTGCACGCGCCACAGCGACTCGTTGTGGAACTGTATCGACAGCCCAATCTTTGCCAGCGACGGATAGTTGTTGCTCTTGAAGGCGTTGAAGTTGTCGGCGCTCATCTTGGTGGCGCGGTTGCCGCGCCACAGATAGTTCTCGAAGAGGATAGCCACCTCCTGCACCATCGGCTCCCCGTTGACGGGGTCGCGCTCGGCGGCGATCTGCAGGGCGGTTATCAGGTTCTCCTCGCCGTCGGTGCGCACCTCGCCGATAGGGAGCTGCGAACCGGTGATGATCACCGGCTTGTTGAGGTGCTCGAGCATGAATGATAGCGCCGAGGCCGTATAGGCCATGGTGTCTGTGCCGTGGAGCACCACGAAGCCGTCGTATTTGTCGTAATTGCGGCCTATCTCCGAGGCCAGCCACTGCCAGTGCTGGGGGCTGACGTTGGAGGAGTCGATCGGAGGGTTGAACTGGATGTGGTCGATATCATAGTCCAGCATCTTGATTTTCGGCACATTATCGATAAGGTGCGAGAAATCGAACGGGCGCAACGTACGTGTCGACGGATCCTGTATCATCCCGATCGTACCTCCGGTATAGATAATCAGTATACGGTGCTTCATGATAGAACGCTGGGGTGTTGCGAGGTCGTGCCTCTATGATTATAAGGTTAATGCTGCGGGGGCATCCCGGGAGCTATGTCAGCCCACTTTCGCGCCTGGGGTGCAGGGAGTCGAGGGGGAGATGACTTTCAGCGAACCGTCGGCGTTGACAGCCGAGAGGATCATACCCTGACTTTCCTGGCCCATCATCTTACGCGGGGGGAAGTTGGCGATGAAGCATACCTGCTTACCTACCAGCTCCTCGGGCTGATAATACTGTGCGATGCCGGAGAGGATGGTGCGGCCGCCCATGCCGTCGTCGATGCGGAACTTGAGCAGCTTGTTGGATTTCTTGACCTTCTCGCACTCGAGCACGGTGCCCACGCGGATATCCATCTTCATGAAGTCGTCGAAGGTAGTCTCGGCGGCCACGGGCTCGGGCTTCCAGTTCTTGAGCTGGTTCTCCTTCTTGATACGCTCCAGACGGTCGAGCTGCGCCTGTATGGCGTCGTCCTCGATCTTCTCGAAGAGAAGTTCAGGCTCGCCGAGCTGCGCTCCGGCGGGAACGAGGTCGAAGCATCCGGCCATCGACCATGTGATCTTGTCGCCGTTGAGCATCCTGAGCAGGCGCTCGCTCATGAACGGCAGGAAAGGTTCGAAAACGATGCAGAGGTTGGCGCAGATCTGCACTGCGGTGTTGAGCACCGTGGCCGTACGGGCCATGTCGGTCTTTGCGGTCTTCCAGGGCTCGGTCTCCTGGAGATAGCGGTTACCGATACGGGCTATTTCCATAGCGGCCTTCAGCGCGTCGCGGAAATGGAAATCCTCTATGCAGGCGGTCTCCTCGGCCACTGCCTTGCGTACCTCCTCGATCACGCGGAGGTCTGTCTCGTTGAGTTCGCCGCAGGCAGGCACCTTGCCGTCGAAATATTTGTGGGTGAGCACAATGGCACGGTTCACGAAGTTACCGAGTATGGCCACGAGCTCCGAGTTGTTGCGGGCCTGGAAATCACGCCAGGTGAAGTCGTTGTCCTTGGTCTCGGGTGCGTTTGCCGTAAGCACGTAGCGGAGCACGTCCTGTTTGCCGGGGAAGTCGGCCAGATATTCGTGGAGCCAGATGGCCCAGTTGCGCGATGTGGAGATCTTGTCGCCCTCGAGATTGAGGAACTCGTTGGAGGGGACGTTGTCGGGGAGCTGGAAGCCGTCGCCGTAGGCCATGAGCATCGAGGGGAATATGATGCAGTGGAACACGATGTTATCCTTGCCTATGAAGTTCACGATGCGGCTCTCGGGGTCCTTCCAGTATTTCTGCCATGTATCCGGGAGCAGCTCGCGGGTGTTGGATATGTAGCCGATGGGGGCGTCGAACCAGACGTAAAGCACCTTGCCGTCGGCACCCTCCACGGGCACGGGGATACCCCAGTCGAGGTCGCGGGTCACGGCACGGGGCTGCAGGCCCAGGTCGAGCCACGACTTGCACTGGCCATAGACGTTCGGGCGCCATTCCTTGTGCCCCTCCAGGATCCACTTCTCGAGCGCGGGCTGCCAGCGGTCGAGGGGGAGGTACCAGTGGGAGGTCTCGCGGAGCACCGGCGTGGCGCCGGTCTCGGCGCTGCGGGGATTGATCAGCTCCGTCGGGGAGAGTGACGAGCCGCATTTCTCGCACTGGTCGCCGTAGGCGCCCTGCGCGTGGCATACGGGGCACTCGCCCACGATGTCGCGGTCAGTGAGGAATCGGCCCCCTTTCTCGTCGTAGAACTGCATGGAGGTCTTCTCCACGAACTGTCCGTTGTCATAAAGGTGGCGGAAAAACTCCGATGCCGTCTCGGCATGGATGTCGGAGGTCGTGCGCGAATAGATGTCGAACGAGATGCCCAGCCCCTCGAACGATTCCTTGATCAGATTGTGGTAACGGTCCACCACATCCTGGGGAGTGATCCCCTCGCGTCGCGCGCGGATGGTGATGGGCACGCCGTGCTCGTCGGAACCGCCGATCATCACCACGTCGCGCCCCTGCAGGCGCAGATAGCGGGTGTAGATGTCGGCCGGCACATACACACCGGCGAGGTGGCCGATGTGGACAGGACCGTTGGCGTAGGGTAAGGCAGTGGTTACGAGAGTACGTTTGAAGTTCTTATTCTCCATATCTGATATTCGCGGTTTTGTTCTGTCAAAAAAATTCCGTTGCAAGCCGGCTCAATATTAAGCAGCCGATACTAAAATGCAAATTTACACATTATTTGCATAGGTAAGCCGATTTTTTCGACTAATTTTGTGTTTATGAAAAAAATCAAGCTGTTTTTCTCGGCCGGCGAGGCGTCGGGCGATCTGCACGCCGGGGCGCTGATGGCCGCCATCCGCCGGGAGGCGGCGCGGCGCGGCACCGAAGTGGAGTTCACCTTCTTAGGTGGCGACGAGATGGCTAAAGCCTCCGGCGCGACCCCTGTGGTGCATTACCGCGAAATGGCTTTCATGGGATTCGCCGACGTGCTGCGCAATCTCGGCAAAGTGCGCCGCAACCTCCGGGAGGCCTCCCGGGTCATGCGCGGGTGCGCTCCCGACGCCGTGGTGCTCGTGGACTATCCGAGCTTCAACCTGCGCCTGGCGCGCCTGGCCCACAGTCTCGGTATACCCGTGTATTATTTCATAGCCCCGAAAGTATGGGCATGGAAAAGGTGGCGCGTGAAGCAGCTGCGCCGTTATTGCCGCAAAGTGCTGTCGATCCTCCCCTTCGAGACGGAGTTTTTCGCCCGCTACGGCGTGGATGCCGAATATGTCGGCAACCCCTCGGTGGCCGAAGTGGAGGAGAGGATGCTCCGTGCTCCCGGACGTGCGGAGCTTTGCCGCCGTGCCGGGCTCCCCGGCGACACCCCCTACCTTCTGCTCGCCCCAGGCTCACGCCGCAGCGAGATAGCCCGCAATCTCCCGGTGATGCTCGCCGCCGCGGCCCGGGCGCCGCACTACCCCGTGATCATCGCCGCCGCCCCGGGAATAGAGCCGGAATATTACCGCAATTTCAGCCGCGAACCGATGCTTGCCGGCGAGACCTTCGCCCTTATGGCACGCGCCGAGGCTGCCCTGGTGACTTCGGGTACCGCCACCCTGGAATGTGCGCTCTGCGGCACCCCGCAGGTGGTATGTTACCGCGGCGGAGGGTCGCGCCTGGTCTACAATATCATGAAACGGATCCTCACCATCCCCTACGTGTCTCTCCCCAACCTCATCGCATCGGAGGAGATCATGCCGGAGATGCTGATGCACCTCTGCACGCCGGAGTCGGTGGGAACCAGGCTGCTCGACATCCTCCCCGGCTCCCCCGGCCGCGACAGGCAGCTGCAGGGCTACCGACGGCTGCGGACCCTTCTCACCGGCACCGACGCACCGGTGCGTGCCGCCGCCGTAATTCTCGACGGTGTACCCGGAAGATGAGGATATATCACTCCTTGTTGAAGCCGGCGAGGATGGCGCGCAGCTCCTCGTCGGTGGCGGTAAGGCGTGCGCGGCACTCCGCGATCAGTTCGGTGGCGCGGCGTGTGAGCGCCGTCAGGCGGTCGATGTCGCACTGGTCGCCCTGCATGGAGCGCAGAATCTGCTCCAGCTCGGCCACCGCCTCATTATAGCTCATTTCCTTTATCTCTTTCATAACCAAATTTATTTATATGATCCGCCTTGTCGCGGTCGCGACAGGTCGCGACCCTACGGCATGAATACAAACTGCAAAGGGATTTATCGGCGATAATCTTTTATTTTTTGAGGGAGAGGAGGGTGCCGGAGGCGAGGGTGGTCTCGATGAGGGCGCCGGAGGGGATGTCGTCGGGGGAGGTGACGGCGTGGCCGCCGACACGGGTGATGGAATAGCCGCGGGCGAGGGTGGCCTGCGGCGAGAGGGCGCCCAGGAGCTGCTCGGAAGCCGCGAGGGCGTCGCGGCGACGGCGGATAAGGTTGTCGGCCGCCGTGGCGATGGCGCGCCCGGTCATGGCGAGGCGCTCGAACTGCGGATGTATCAGGCGTCCCGATACCCCGGCGAGCATACCGGTGGCGTTGTCAAGGCGCGCGCGGCTCCGCTCCACGGCTCCGCGGGCAAGAGCGGGGAGAAGCCCCTCGGCCTGCGCGAGCTGCTGACGGTTGCCGCTGACGCGGTCGGTGGCGGCCTGCAATATCCTTGCCCCGAGATTGTTGACCGCCGAAAGGACATTCTCGCCGCATC
>URZG01000075.1 GCA_900552325.1 uncultured Porphyromonadaceae bacterium
TGCATGTTGCACCTCAACGTGCTCTCCCAAAACAGCTGACGTAATTTATATATTTTCTTATCAGTCATCTTATTCAAACGTTTTTAACAGCTTAATCAAATCTTCCGCACTGTTATTACCATACCTGTAAGCCTCTTGCAGATAATACTCAGCCATTCTTTCATCCTGTCCCACACCTCTCCCATGTCGGTAACATTTTGACAATATATTCATCGCCTCCCCGAGGATGTACCTCGGAGTTTTTTCATCACGGTTATCCACAATCTGCATACACACTTTAAAGGCCTTGTCAAAATCATGTAGATGTTCATAATATAGTTTCCCCAGATTAATCCGGAGAAATTCACTCCGTTCGCCCGTTTCATCGCTTTTTCCTACGGCCAGTTCCAACATCCTTACTACATCGTACGGACGATTTGCGACTACTCGTGAAGAATCATTATATAACGGACATAAATGGAAAGCCCAGCCTAAGAATTTACCGCTATCATACGTATCGCTTTCACATAGGTAACGGAACCCTTTATCTATATCAACCTTTACATTACTGGGCGAAATCATCCATCCTTTAATTATATCATGTTTTAGTTCTCCTCCGAAAATATGATGTTCAGCCATTATCCTCTTCGCTTTTTTATTCCCTAGTTCTGCCGCCCGAGCATAAAACCTTTCCATATTCCCCGCATCGGATTGGGAGAAATACAAGAACGGTCTTCGCAAGTATTCAGCGGTTTCACAAATGGCGTCTGCATCATTAGAGTTATATATTTTATCAAGGGACTCTTCAAGGAGGCTTTTGTAGCCTGAACTTTTCTTATTGTCGGCTTGCCAGGCAGCGTAATAAAGCATTGCTCTTGGAGCCCCTGCTTTAGCGGCGAGTTTCATCCATTTTCTTGATTTGGCCACAGCCTCGTCTGCGGTCCGTTCAGACCACAAAAAAGAGAACGCATAATCATTAAGTGCAGTTGGATCGCCCGACTTCGCCTTTGCTTCCAGCTCGGGCGTGACAACAGAATCATTATAATACCATCTGAACGTCTCCGGTGGCCAGGTCTGCGCAAAGGCGCACTGACAGGCAATGAAGAAGAGCAATATAGATGTATATGTATCGATCCTTTTCATAGATCTTACCTTTGATTAAGCCACTGCTGGATACGGACAGCATCGGGATTACCGAGCTGGGCAGCTTCGGCGCTTAGCGCATCGGCTTTCGACTCGTCGATGGAGGTTCCGCGGCCGAAACGGTACATTGCCGAGAGTTTCTGCAATACATCCGCACGCACATCCTTGTCAGTAAGATTGGGATTTTTCAGTACCTTGTTCAGGTAATCGAACGCCTTGGCGAAATCCACCTTCTTGGCATAATAATGCAGTCCGAGGAAATATGCCGCGCGCGGATTGGAGGCCGCTATCTTGTCGAGATAACTTATTCCCCGGGACTCGTCGGCCGGGATATTGCCTATTCCGGTGTAGTAAAGCTCTCCGAGATTATAATAAGCCTGCCAATTCCATTGTGCGGCGGAATTTTCCCAGTATCTGAATACTTTCGAATAATCGTCATTACCGGAAAAAGTATTGTAAAAGAACAAGGCGTTTCCGGCTTTAAGCCAGGAGTTCCCTATCCTCTCACGATTCTTTTTCACATCCGTGGAATATCCGGCATAACGGAACCAGTCATCGGCGGCCTTGGCATAACTTTCCGACGATTTCTTATAATCGGACGCCTCCAGCGAGACCTCCCCTTTCCGGGAATACATTTCACCGAGCATATCATCGCGGGTGCCGTACAGATCCATCTCACTGTTGTCGGTGGAGAAATAAGCCAGACGCGCATTTTCGAGGAGATCTATGGCTTTGTCCACATCCTTTTCAAGGCCGTATTTCCCGGCGCCGTAGTAGTTGGCGAGATTTATCCGCGCCTGGAACTGAAGGTCAGAGGACACATTTGTATTATCGACACATTTCTGTAAAAGGCGTATACATTCCTGAGGATTCTGCTCCACCCCTTTTCCCTGCATATAATATACCCCAAGATAAAACTGGGCGGCACCATTTCCTCCTTCGGCGGCCTTACCATACCAGTAGGCGGCTCTGGAAAAATCCTGGACCGCGCCCCCCTTTCCGTTGGCATAATTGTAGCCGAGGCAATACTGAGCCTTCACATCATCCTTTGCCGCGAGTTTCTCAAGTTTAGAGATACTCATTTTCCAATAATCTTTCGCCCCATACGCCGGAGTCGCAGCCAATAATGCCATAGCTGCAAAAAGGCCAATCACAATCCTTTTCATAAGTAACTGTCTTTTAAATTCCCTGTTCATAATGATTTGTCAAAACGGATATGCTCCTGCCGAAGGATCATCGTAGTATCCCGTCGCGCGAAGTGTCTCGGCCACCCTTTTGGCCTGGGAGGTACCGGATCCTGATGAAGCCGCCATGCGGACATACCTGTCAGCCGACTGATATTGTCGTGCCTGAAGATATTTCTCTGCCAAAGGCGCATAAGCCTTGGTGTAGCCTTTTGCCGCAAGAGCCTGAAAATCCTGCAAAGTCCGGGCGGCAGCAAACTGCGCGTCAAGATTCTCCGCCGCCGGAGGAGCGGAATTAGTCTCCTCGGGCTTGTTCTTCTGGTGTTTGCCCGGAGTCTTTTCAGGTTTATTTTCCTCCCGTTCGGTAACTTTGGGGGCGACATCGGATGTGACGAGCTCAGATGTTCCCGCTGCGGGAACCACAGCCAAAGAATCAGCCGCCGGATCGGCAGGAACCGTCTGCACTAAAGAATCAACAGGAGCCGCCGGATCGGAGGCACCGCTCCCTACCGGCAACCCTTTTACGAGCAAAATCGCACCGCCGACCAAAGCGGCGGCACCCAAGGCCCATAACGACGGGCGGAGATAATTGCGCCATTCAAAAGAGTTACGGGCACGCTTTTTCCCGATCTGAAGCAGACGTGTCACATTACCCTCCGCACCATAATCGGAAATATCCATACCGAGATCTTCGGCAAGTTTCTCCACTGACTGAGTACGGTCCTCCTTATCTCTGCGCAACGCCTTGAGGAGCGCTTCGCGCACACGTTCCGAAGTATTTTCAGGAAGAACATCAAGAATTTTCCTGACAGTGATCTCACTCGATTTTATCGGCCATTTAGCAGTCAGCAGATATAGCATCGTAGCTCCGAGGGCATACACATCGGCCTGTGGCGTGAAAGTGGTCAGTCCGAGATATTGCTCCTGGGGAGCGAACCCGTCAGTACATCCGGCGGCGGTGAGAGTCGAAGTGGCTTTCCCTTTCTTGTCATAGTGCTTCGAGAGGCCGAAATCGATCAGCACCGGGCGCAACGAACCGTCGAGTTCCTGTGTCAGGATAATGTTCTCGTGCTTTATATCCAGGTGTGTGATCCGGTTTTTATGCAGAAGAGAAACAGCCTGGAGTACCGGCCGCATCACACTCATCATCTGCGACTCGGTCAACGGAGTATCCTTGTGCTTACGGATATACCGCAGGAGATCATCCCCGGCGATAAATTCCATCACATAATAGGCGGTGTTGTTTGTCTTGAACACCTCGTCGATCGCCACAATATTCGGATGAGAGATTTTCTGCCGGGTTAAACGTTCCGCCTCCGTGATGAAATCATCCAGACCTTCCTCAATGGTGGCCTTGTTGGACTTCAGGTAGGAAAGCGTAAGGTTATCGTCGCGTTCGCACAATTCTTTCCTGAAATATTCCTTCAGTGCAAGAACCATACCGTCCGACAGACGCGTTACCTTGTATGTGATGCCGAAACCACCGGAACCAAGCACTTTATCGACACGATACTTGTCATGCGGGGAACTTATAACCGTTCCCGCAGGAAGAGCGCCGACCGATTTCTTATCTTCACCCATATCGTTTATCCGAAAATTTTCTTTAAGAAAGATCCAATTTTTGATTTAAGCGAAGAACCTGATGCAGAAATCTCCTTTACCTCATCACCCGGCCGGCTGATCGGAGCGGTGACAACGGATATATTCTCGGTATCATGCGATTCTTCCTGTACAGTCTCCGGATCCGAAACGACATCCGCATCATGATTGAGAGAGTCTGCGCCTTCATCTTTATTCACGGACTCAACCGATATCAGACAGGCAGTGTTATTATCGGATGAGTTTTCCGAAAGGCGTGCCAGTTCCCGGATCTTCCATTCATCATCCTTCGGGGAGGAAAGAATCTCAAGCAGCATTTTGTCGGATACCTTGTCGAGCACTCCGTCAGTACACATGAAGAAATAGTCGCCGGCCTCAACATCGGTTATCTCCATTGTAGTGGCCGTAGGGCGCTCTTCGCCGGGAGCCACATACCCAATGCATCGTGTGATTACATTTTTCCGGGGATGATCGAGCGCCTCCTGGGGGGTAATCACACCCGAGTGCACTAAGGAATTGACCAACGAATGATCCTCGCTCTGATACAGTATTCCGGTTTCAGGACGCACATGGTATATACGGCTGTCGCCTATATGTGCCGCCATCACCCCGCCTCCATGCACGCAAAGGAAGGTCAGGGTCGTGGCCATCTCCCTTGTGCTGTCGTTCATCCACCGGTTAAGAGCACGAAAAGCCCGGTCAAGAACCAATGTAAATTCCGCGGGGGTGAATTCCTGTGAACAATCGACCCGCTCCATGTAAGAGCCGATGGCATCCGCTACGGTGCGCGACGCCACTTCCCCTTTTTCAAGACCGCCCACTCCGTCGCAAACGACAAAGGTGCGCGTCTCCCGCGACGGCATGTCACAGTCAGGGTATCTGGCGTCCTCCTGATTGCCCCTTCTACCTTTCTGATGGAAAGAATAGGGTTGTCCGAGTGTAATCTTCATCAGTCAAGTCTATCGAAACGGAACTTAGTGGAACCCATCACTATGGTGTCTCCGAAATTCAGCGATACGGACTCACCGTTCATAAGAACGGAACCGTTATGGATCACCGGATTGGCAGCTTTGATTACCGTAAGTTTGAACGAATATCCATGGCCGGTGTGGTTCATATCGATCTGAACCGAACGGCGCGACATCGTATTGTCGCCTTTGATCGATATATCGGATGGCGCCGAGGCATCCTCTCGGCCCACGATATTGCGTCCTTCGCGCAGAGGATAATCCTTGTTGAACCAGTTTTTCCGCAACAGCACAAGTTTACCGCGTATGAGCTGCAACACATCCGAATCTGCATGTACTGTTTTAGTGGGCTGACGCACTTCGGCGGTAATACGTCCTTTGCATCGTGGACAGGCAAACTCCTTGTGTCCCGGCTTCGAGGACTGGAATACAAGAATATGATCCTTGCAGTGAGGACATTTCTCCTCATATTTCTCTCCGACCTTAAAATCCGTTCCGAGGCATATCGGCTCGACATTCGAGAAGTCGGGTGCCGGTGGCGTCGCAGGTATTTCCTGCGGCGTTTTTCCGGTGATTTTCACGCGCATTTTCTTCCCGCAATGGGGACACGCAATAGGATACACCCCTGTTTTTTCGGGACGTTTCAGTTTTATCTGCTTAGCGCACTCCGGGTTGACGCATTTAAGCACCAGTAATTCGTTCTGTTCCATAGAAATCAGCCAAGCATATCCTGTGCCAGAGAGTCAGCACCAAACTCATCGAGGTTGTTGTCGTCGGCAGCAAGGTAAGTATTGTCGTCGTTTATCTCGATTTCAGCATCACCCACAGTCGTTCCAGTATTGAGTGCCACCAGGTCTCCGTTCTCGTCTACGAAAGGATTACCATCCGGATCACCGAGCACGTCAAGCACATCATCACCGTCTATATCGATCATCGTAAGGTGGTTGCCCTGATCGTCATGGAAAGAGACTACCGTGGTTGCCTCTCCATTCACGTTGTAGACCGTCCCGATCTCATCGAAATTAATAACATCAACCATATCTATATCGTTAGGATCGATCATCTCTTCGGAGATAATGGCTTCAGCTATCTCATCAGGATTCACCGGGTCCTGTGTCGGTTCATCAACACTGATGACGGTCTCCACTTCTGTTTCAGGGACATTTTCTTCCGGAGTATCTATCGAAATCTCGATCTCCTCCTCTGGGATGGAAACTGTCTCCTCGGAAGATGCCTGTGGCTGAGGCGTAGTCTGTGCGGCGCTCTGGGGTTGGGTGGCAGTCTGCGGGTGCGCCTCCTGTTGGGTCTGAGCGTTTGTACCGGCAGTCTCCTGTTCCGGCTGCGCAGTGACCTCCTGCGCCTCTTCCTGCACCTCCTCCTCGCCGGAGCGGGTGGCGGCATAAGCTGCTGCGGCTCCTCCGATTCCTGCTGCCGCGGCTGCCCCTGCGGTAGCGGCGATTCCTGATCTGTTCTTATCGTTCTTTCCCTTTCCGGGCTGGTTGATAGGCTTTGTGTCGTTCATTGCTGATTATATTTATTTTGTTATTTCTTTGTGATGTTGCAAAGTTAACGGCTCGAGGGCCGGAATTGCAAGTATTTTCCCATTATAAGTACGAACCCCGGGGATTTCTGTACGAACATGAAATTCCCGGGGATAATATAAGGTGCCGGACTAAAACGCGGCCGGTCAGTTGCTGCGATTTCTTTACGAAAGTATCGCGTATCCGTCTTATTTTTTAGCAGGCCTCTGAGCGGCAGGCTTACCGGTCCAGTCAGCCACCACGACGTTATGAAGCGATGCGGGGGCTTTAAGTTGCGGATGCTGCTTCCCTTCAGAGCGGCGCACAACATCAGCATGGATATATTTGAACAGTTCCAGCACAGTGACCTTACGGTCACCGTTCTTATCGGATTTGCCACGGATCCCCTTTATAAGAGCCTGCGTGAAGTAGCCGGCTCCTAAAAACGGATTTTCGGCCGACACCTCGCTGTCGCGGCACGAAAGGAAAAACATCAGTCCTTTGGTATCGGCCACATCGTTCATCCAGCTGGTATCATTGGCCGTCTGAGCCATTGTGCCGGCGAAACAGGCGTCGACAAAACAGATTTTCTCCTTTGCAGCAGAAGAGCCGAGCACTTTCAACAAATCATCGTAGGGTATCGGGCGATCGTACGCACAGATAGCGCCGGGCATCCCGTGGCCGGAATAGAAGAACACCACACGGTCATTTGCCTGGGCGCGGTTGCAGATAGCCCTAAGTTTTTCCAATACATTGGAGTAAGTCACATTCGAAGAAGTGAGAAGGGTAATATCTTTTGTCTGCGAAGACATTACTTTGGCGAAGTTCTTCGCATCCTTTGTGGTCTGTGCGAGATTACTGTTCTCGTCGCCATAGTTTGACACACCTGTTACCAGGACGAATGTCCGGGCCTGCAAACCGGCCGCTGCCATAATCAGGATGAGAAGCGAAAAAAATATACGTTTCATATAAAAAATATGTGTGTAATGATGGTTTATCCGATAATCAATGAGCCTTGCACCTGGAGCACTGCCGGTGCTCTACGTCGAACTCCGACAGAGGTCGTTCACACCGTGGACATACTATTATCTTCTCTCTCCGGCGCTTCAAAGCCCTGAGTGCCGCGGCGTCACCCTTGAACAGCAACCCCACTATCACCGGGGCGCTCGAGATGAGTATATACCGCATGTTTGGGTCGATATCCACCCCCTTTATGGAGCCGAGAATCGCGCAGATTCCTATTACGGCGAATCCCGCACATTTGGCGATCCATCCGTTGCGCTCGATCACTTTCTCCTTCTTGCGCTCATCCTCAAGCTGCTTTTCCATGAGTTTTCTCACCTGCCGGAACTCATAGTCGTAGTCATCGTGGGCCGGAGCCAGAACATGGGCTGCCGTAAACACGAAACTGCCGGCCCCGGCCGGTCCGAGGCGGATTATGGTATTTTTGGATATTTTCTTTGTATAGACCCGCGTGAACTCCCCTTTATCGTCGCGTACAAAGGTGCCGTTAGTGGAATTGAGGTCCTCGAGCATCCAGTTGCCATAATCGTCAACAGTGATTTTTACATGTCTGCCGCTGACACTCGCGCAGCTGTCAGGAACACGGACCATCCCGTCCGTCACTGATCGTCCTATTATATATTCCATAGCAGTCACTTCTTTTCCGGTAACGCAGCGGGGCGTCCGTTTGCGAAATACGTCCCGATTTTTTCCTTATACTGTTTCAAAAGCGGCTTCGGCACCGAAACGGTGTGGTGATTCGCTCCATAGTCAGATAAAGTTATTTTCTGCCGGGCCACGCTTATCTCGGTCAGATATGACTGATTGATGATCAGCGAACGTCCCAGGCGCACGAATGGCGACGGCTGGTTCGCCGGCCATGAACGACGGATAAACTCCTCCACTTTGGATAATCCAAGAGTAAGCAGATGTGTTTTACCTCCGATATAGGTCAGCTGCGTATAGTTGCCGTTGGCCTGACAATAGGCCACTTTGGAAAGATCGATTATCAGCAACTCATCGCGTGAATTGATACATAGCCTGTACATGGTATCTCTACAAAAAGATGTGACTGATTGATTATGCCACAAAGTTATAAAAATTCCGCTAAACAGAAACAAACTGCAAAATTATTTTTTTGACAGGCCATGAGGTCAGAGGAATTGTCAAATATTATGAGAATTTACAACAAAAGGATGCGCCTTTGAGGCGCATCCTTTTGGAATATACCGGCAGTCCGGGTTTTATCTGACGATTACCATCACCGGACGATCGGTGCCGGAATAGAATCCGATACCGCCGTCCACCGGACCATATCCGGTGACGGTAGGTAAAATACGTTTCAACGTATCTTCCACCGACATATCAGGACACATCATCATAGTGGAAGTGGAAAGATCGAACTTGAACTTTGACTTATCGGCAGAGAAAGCTCCTCCGAGAATATTGCATCCTGTCGCACAGGAAAAGGTGTGGTTTCCCGCATCGAATTTAACCGTATAGCTGGCCTCTGGAG
>URZG01000076.1 GCA_900552325.1 uncultured Porphyromonadaceae bacterium
CATCGTAAAACCCTGACAATCCAATAATCCGCAATGATAAACAAGCAGAGCAACGCCTATACCATCATCTACATCACAGTGATGGTGCTCATCGTAGGCACCGCCCTGGCCTTCACGGCCATGCAGCTCAAGCCGAAGCAGCAGGAGAACGCCAGCGCCGACAAGATGGGGCAGATCCTCCAGTCGGTACACATGCCGGCCGACCGCGCCACCGTGGTCGCAGACTTCAACAAATACATCACGAGCCAGCTCGTAGTCAACTCCAAAGGTGACGAGGTGCAGGGCGTGGAAGCCTTCGACGTCAACGTGGCCGTAGAGGCCAAGAAACCGGTAGAGGAACGCCTCCTGCCCGTGTATGTATGCCAGCTTCCCGACGCAGGCGCCAAATATATCCTTCCCGTGGCCGGCATGGGTCTGTGGGGACCGATATGGGGCTACGTCGCCTTCAACGCCGACGGCACCACGATCTACGGCGCTTTCTTCGACCACCAGGGGGAAACCCCGGGTCTGGGCGCCGAAATCACCAAACCCGAATTCACGAAACAGTTCGAGGGCCTGAAAGTGTTCAAGGATGACGCTTTCGTGCCCGTCGAGGTAGTGAAAAAAGGTCAGAAACCCGCCGGCAACGCCGACTATGTCGACGGCATCTCGGGCGGCACCATCACCTCCAAAGGGGTGAGCGCCATGCTCGACGACTGCCTCACACCCTATGAGGCCTACCTGGCCCGACTCGCCGCAAACACAAACGAAAGCGCCACCGTGGCCGCCGACAACAAATAATACCCAGGAAAAATGGCAGAAAAAGTTAGCTACAAGGATATTTTCTTCAATCCTTTTTCCAAGGACAATCCGGTGATCGTGCAGGTGCTGGGCATCTGCTCCTGCCTGGCCGTCACCGCCAAACTCGAGCCCGCCATAGTGATGGGCATCTCGGTGATCGCCGTGCTGGCCTTCTCCAACGTGATCATATCGCTGATACGCAACACCATCCCCACCAACATCCGCATCATCGTGCAGCTCGTGGTTGTGGCCGCCCTGGTGATCATCGTCAACCAGCTGCTGCTGGCCTACGCCTACGACGTGTCGAAACAGCTGTCGGTGTTCATCGGCCTGATTATCACCAACTGTATCCTGATGGGGCGCCTGGAGGCTTTCGCCATGGGCAACAAGCCCTGGCCGTCGTTTCTCGACGGTGTGGGCAACGGCATCGGTTACGCCATAATCCTCATCATCACCGGTTTCTTCCGCGAACTCCTCGGCTCCGGCACCATTCTGGGCTTCCAGGTAGTGCCCCAGAGCTTCTATGAAGCCGGTTACTCCAACAACGGCCTTATGATTCTCCCTCCGATGGCCCTTATCGTGGTGGCCTGCATCATCTGGGTACACCGCGCACGCAACAAGGAGCTCCAGGAAAAATAAAAGTCACCCCCGTAAATAGCCCGAACAACTCTTGACAATGGAAAATTTCAATCTTTTCATACGGTCGATTTTCGTCGACAACATGGTATTCGCCTACTTCCTGGGGATGTGCTCCTTCCTGGCCGTCTCCAAGAATGTGAAGACCGCTTTCGGTCTGGGCGTAGCCGTAACGTTCATGCTGGTGGTGACCCTCCCAATCAACTACCTACTGGAGAACTATGTGCTCAAGCCCGGCGCCCTCACATGGCTTTCGGAGGATTACGCCCAGGTTGACCTGAGTTTCCTCTCGCTGATTCTCTTCATCGCCGTAATCGCCTCGATGACACAGCTGGTGGAAATGGCAGTGGAGAAATACTCCCCCTCGCTTTACGCCTCGCTCGGCATCTTCCTGCCTCTTATAGCCGTGAACTGCGCCATCCTCGGCGGCTCGCTGTTCATGCAGCAGCGCGAGTTCGCCAACGCCTGGACTGCCACCTGCGCCGGTGCAGGCTGGGGTCTCGGCTGGCTCCTGGCCATCACGGCCATCGCCGCCATCCGCGAGCGCGTGGCCTCCTACTCCAACGTTCCCGGTCCGCTCAAGGGGATAGGCATCACCTTCATCCTCTGCGCGCTGATGGGCATCGCCTTCATGAGCTTCCTCGGCATCAAACTCTAATCCGTCACCTTTTGAAACATTAAGAAACAATCACGATGATAATGCTGGAAACAAGCCTCACAGGGCAGACGATACTTCTCGGTGCGGGCATATTTCTGATAATGACACTTCTGCTGGTAACGGTGCTTCTGGTGGCCAAGAAATTCCTGGTGAGCTCGGGCAACGTGGAGGTGACGATCAACAACGACAAGAAAGTGGAGGTGGCCTCAGGCGCCCCCCTGCTGTCGGCACTCGCCACAAAGAACGTGTTCCTCCCCTCGGCCTGCGGCGGCAAAGGCAGCTGCGGCCAGTGCAAGGTGCAGGTAACTGCCGGCGGCGGCGAAATTCTCCCCACCGAAGCGGTACACTTCACCCGCAAGGAGATCAAGAACAACTGGCGTCTGGCATGCCAGGTGAAAGTGAAGAACGATCTTGACATCAAGGTTCCCGCCTCGGTTCTCGACATCAAGGAGTACGAATGTACGGTAGTGTCGAACAAGAACGTGGCCACCTTCATCAAAGAGTTCATAGTGGCACTCCCCGAGGGAGCGCACATGGACTTCATCCCCGGCTCCTACGCCCAGATCAAGATTCCCCCCTTCAAAATCGACTACGACAAGGATATCGACAAGGCCTCCATCGGCGACGAATACCTCCCCGCATGGGAGAAATTCGGTCTCTTCTCGCTCAAGTGCGTCAACACCGAGACCACCGTGCGCGCCTACTCCATGGCCAACTATCCCGCCGAAGGTGACCGCTTCATGCTCACCGTGCGCATAGCCACACCGCCGTTCAAACCCAAACCCGAGGTGGGCTTCATGGATGTGAACCCCGGTATCGCCTCCAGCTACATCTTCACCCTCAAGCCCGGCGACAAAGTGATGATGTCGGGCCCCTACGGCGACTTCCACCCCAACTTCAACTCCAAGGCCGAGATGATATGGGTCGGCGGCGGCGCCGGTATGGCACCTCTTCGCGCCCAGATCATGCACATGACCAAGACGCTGCACACTACCGACCGCGAGATGCACTACTTCTACGGCGCCCGCGCCCTCAACGAAGTGTTCTATCTCAACGACTTCCTGCAGCTCGAGAAGGAGTTCCCCAACTTCCACTTCCACCTTGCCCTCGACCGCCCCGACCCCGCGGCAGATGCCGCCGGCGTGAAATACACCCCCGGCTTCGTACATCAGGTGATGCTCGACACCTACCTCAAAGACCATGAGTCGCCCGAGGATATCGAGTACTACATGTGCGGTCCCGGCCCGATGAGCAACGCCGTGAACAAGATGCTCGACTCGCTGGGCGTAGACCCCGAGAGCATCCACTACGACAACTTCGGCGGCTGACGCTCCGGCGTAACCGCAAACCGACCTCAACGCCGCCAAGCGCGGCCAAACCCAGTCATGCGATGATATTACAGTCAGATAACGCAGATATTACCTTATTGACCACATTCGGCATCCCTGCCGGATGTGGCTCTTTGCTTCAATACGATACCGACGAAGACCTCGCCGAGATGTACTCACACGGGGTGTTCACGCGTCCCTTCATGGTGCTCGGGGGCGGCAGCAACATGCTGTTTGTCAGCGGATATTATCCCGGAACAGTAATCAACTCCCTTGACCGGTCGGTGACCTGGCTGCGGAGTGACAGCCCTGAGCCCGTGATGGAATGTGGCGCCGGCGTCAGCCTTGACGAAGCATGCCGCATGGCCTGCGAGGCAGGTGTATGGGGGCTGGAGAATCTCTCGGGAATACCAGGCACGGTAGGCGGTGCCGCCGTGCAGAACGCCGGAGCCTACGGCGCAGAGTTCGCCCGGGCGGCCATAAGTCTCAAAGTATTCGATACCCGCAGCGGGGAATGGCTTGAAATGGACACAGCCGACTGCCGCTACGGCTACCGCACCTCCCTGTTCAAGACTCCGGAGAACCGCGGGCGCTATATCATCGCTAAAGTACGGTTCCGCCTCAACCGCGCAGGTGGTGCCAACCTCTCCTACCGCGGTCTCACCGAAGCCCTCGGCTATGAGGAAATGTCGCCTGAAATAGCCTCCCGGCTCACCCCGGGGCAGATACGCACGGCGGTACTCACCGTGCGCGACCGCAAACTCCCCCGCCCCTCGCAAGCCGGAAGCGCCGGGTCTTTCTTCAAGAACCCCGTGGTATCGGCCGACGAATACCGCGCCATAGTAGAGCGCAGCGGCATGGAGCCATCAGCCCACCGGCAGCCCGACGGCTCGATGAAACTCTCGGCGGCATGGCTCATAGACAAAGCCGGATGCAAGCCGCTCATCGCCGGAGGCGCCGCCCTGTGGCCCTCGCAACCGCTTGTACTGATTAATACCGGTCGTGCTACCGGCGCCGATGTGGCGGCTCTTGCTGACGAGGTGATAGCCCGCGTGCGGCAAAAATTCGGAGTGGTACTCACTCCCGAGGTAATCTATATCCGTTAACCTGAAAAACTAAGACAGATTTGAGCTCATTCGTAATAGAAGGGGGACGCAAACTCTCAGGCGAAATCACCCCGCAGGGCGCCAAAAACGAGGCGCTTCAGGTCATCGCCGCCACGATACTCACCCCCGAGCCGGTGGAGATCACCAACGTGCCCGAAATCCGCGACGTGAAGAACCTCATCGCCCTGCTCGAACAGATGGGGGTGACAGTGAAGCGTGTGGAGAAAGGGCGTTATATTTTCCAGGCCAAGGAGATCGACCTTGACTATACCCTCAGCGACGACTTCATCAAACGCTGTGCCGCCCTGCGCGGCTCTGTGCTGGTTGTGGGTCCGCTCTTAGGACGTTTCGGCAAGGCATATTTCCCCAAACCCGGGGGGGACCAGATAGGGCGCCGCAAGGTCGACACCCATATCCAGGGTTTTCTGAACCTCGGCGCCACTTGCGAATATCAGTCCGAGAAAGGTGCGTATCTGCTCTCCGTGCCCGAGGGTGGCAGCCTGAAAGGTTGCTACATGCTTCTTGACGAAGCCTCCGTGACCGGCACCGCCAACATACTCATGGCAGCGGCATACGCCGACGGCCCCACGACAATCTATAACGCCGCATGCGAGCCCTACGTGCAGCAGACCTCGCGCCTGCTTGAGGCGATGGGATGGCGTGTGGGCGGCATAGGTTCGAACCTCCTCACCATAGGTGGCGCGATAACCCACCCTACCACGGCGATCCACCGCATCCTCCCCGACATGATCGAGGTAGGGAGCTTCATCGGCATGGCCGCCATTACGCAAAGCACCATCACCATCAAGAACGTGAGCGTGCAGAATCTCGGTATCATCCCCGAGAGTTTCCGCCGCCTCGGCATCACCGTGGAGCAGCAGGGCGACGACCTCTATATACCTGCCAAGGAGAGCTACGTGGTCGACACGGCCCTTGACGGCTCGATAATGAACATCGCCGACGCCCCCTGGCCGGGCCTGACCCCTGACCTCCTGAGCGTGCTCCTCGTGGTGGCCACGCAGTGCCGCGGCAGTGTGCTGATACATCAGAAGATGTTCGAGAGCCGTCTCTTCTTCGTTGACCGTCTGATAGATATGGGCGCCCAGATTATCCTCTGCGACCCGCACCGCGCCGTGGTCATCGGCCACGACCACAAGTTCACCCTCCGCGGCAACCGCATGAGCTCGCCCGATATCCGCGCCGGCATCGCCATGCTCCTGGCCGCCATGTCGGCCAAAGGCACCAGCGTAATCGGCAACATCGAGCAGATTGACCGCGGATACGAGGATATCGACCTGCGCCTCAACCAGCTCGGAGCATCTATCACCCGTTTCTGACAACACCGATGTATTACGTATCCAAACGAATGGAAATCGCCGGCTGCCACCGGCTTAAACTCAGCTACGAAAGCGCCTGCTCGCGGCTCCACGGCCACAACTGGGTGGTCACCGTCTACTGCCGCGCCGCGAAACTCAACGCCGACGGCATGGTGTGCGACTTCAAGCATATCAAGGACCGCATACACGGCTATCTGGACCACGGCAATTTCAACGAACTGCTCCCCTTCAACCCCACGGCCGAGAATATCGCGCGATGGATCACCGAACAGATTCCGGAGTGTTACATGACCGCCGTGCAGGAGAGCGAGGGGAACACGGCTCTTTACGTGGCCGACGACGCCCCTGCAGCCCTCCCCCACCCTTTCACCCTCTGAGCCGGTTCAGCGATGAAGACCTACCGCGTTAACGAGATTTTCTATTCGCTCCAGGGTGAAGGGCGCCATGCCGGCACCCCGGCGGTTTTCGTGCGTCTTTCCGGATGCAACCTCCGCTGCCCGTTCTGCGACACCGACCATTCCGCACACACCGCCATGAGCGCCGACGAGATTCTCACCGCTGCGATGGAGCACCCGGCGCGCCACGTGGTGTTCACCGGCGGCGAACCCGCCATGCAGCTCGACGAAACGCTTCTTTCGCCGTTCCGCCATGCCGGATATTACATTCAAGTGGAAACCAACGGCACACTTCCCCTCCCCGCACACCTTGTGGACTGGATCACCTGCTCGCCGAAATTCGAGTTCACCGAGCCTCGTCTCACCTTGAGCCTGGAGCGCATCGACGAACTGAAAGTAGTGTTCGACGGCACCAACGACATGACCCTCTACTTACCCGGCTCCGGCAACATCCCCGTCTCCCCCTCACATTACTCCCTGCAGCCCTGCGACACCGGCGACCCATCCCGTAACGCCGCCATCGCCTACTGCCTCGCACACCCTCAATGGCACCTCTCCCTCCAGACCCACAAACTGCTCGCCATCCCCTGAGCCATCTCCTTTATAGATAGAGAATATCTCATCCCATCGTTTATTGATGCCATCTTGTTCGGTCGAAGACCGTAGCTGTGGTTAGCCCCTTGATAAGGCGCATTTTGCGCCGGTTCATGGGGGAAATGCAGGTTGATACGGAGAAGTCAGCCTTGAAGAGGCTGATTGTGGAAACGAAAATTACGGTGAATCCCATAACCAGCCTCTTCAAGGCTGCACGCATGCCCAAGAACCGATAATACCTTGACAACTATCTTGCCTCTTCACAGGCATCGTCTATGCCCTCAAGGACAGCTCATTTCGTCTATCGATACTCAAATAATTTGGATTTTTTGTCAGTCAATTTCAATATTGTCAAGGAGTTTCCTGGCTTCATTTGCAATGTCGTATATGGAGTCTTTATCAATGTCAAAAGTTAAAGAATGTTCGTAATCCCACTCATTCTTTTTGTATTGGGCTGGAAGAATCGTGATTTCGGCATCGTTTTGTCGGACATGTACATACGTCGATTGATTATGAAGTTGTCGCCACGAACGCTGCTTCATTGCTTTTATCAGCTAGGCGGATGTTAACTCCTCGTATTTGTCGCGATTACTGGCAATAAAAACTTCGCCAAACAAATTGTTGAATTCGACATCATCACAATCTATTGGAGCGAATTTTATAGGATAGCTCTTAGAGTACCCAATCCCGGTCTTACCATACCCTGTTAGGAAAATATATTGTTTGGTTGTTCGATAAATTCCACATCCTCTTTGCGTTTTGGGTTCCTTCGTGATTCTCGGCTTTATCAACTTAACCTTTATCCACCCCAATATCTTTTGCCACTTCTTCATTTCAGAATTTTCCTATCGTTGTCGCCGCTTTCCAGCACGCTCATCTGATGAATAGCTATTTGGTTCAGCTTCACAAGCCGCTCACTCTGCGTCATTCCTTGCTCGATGAAAACCGCATTGAGGTTTTCCATATTAGACAGGCAGATAAGTTCGTTGATAGTGGCGTAGTCGCGTATGTTCCCTTTGAGGTTGGGATTGGCTTCGCGCCATTGTTTTGCCGTTACACCAAACATCGCCACATTCAGCACATCGGCTTCGTTGGCGTAAATCATACTCGCTTGTGCCGGAGTAACCTCTGCTGGGATAAGGTTCTGCTTTATCGCGTCGGTGTGTATGCGATAGTTGATTTTCGACAGCTCGCGCTTTGCCGACCAACCTAACAACCGCTGTTCCTCCGTCTTTAACCGCTGAAATTCCTCGATAAGATAAAGTTTGAACGGCACACTTATTGCCGAACCAAACTCAAAGGCTATATCCTTATGAGCATAGGTGCCTCCATAGCGACCTTTCTTCACCATTATACCGATTGCATTTGTGCGCTCTATCCATTCCGATGCACTCAACACAAAGGACGGCAAACCTGCACTCATTCTAAAGTGGTCAAATTCGACCACTTTGAAATCAGGATTATGAATAACCTCCCAAGTGCCAAGAAATTCAATCGTGTAGCGGTTTCGCAACCAGTTCTTGATTATATCGGCAGAACGGTTATCGCCCTCTTTGGCAGTTGCCATATCTGTGAGGGAGATATAATCCTGTTCCTCTAACGAGAGAACAGTGATAGGTGTATTTTGAACGATAATTTTAGACATTGTTTCAGATATGGCGTATATGCCAATACGCAAAGTTACACATTTTTCGCTGACATACAGCGTATCCCCTTGAAATTTCGTGCCTCTTTGCTTTTAATTCTAAATCATAAAAATATCTATCAAATGTTAAAATATGGTTAAATCTTTCGTTCAAAACCCACGACTTTTCTAATCCTTTCACTCCCTGAAATCAACTTTTTCACACCCTCTTTCCCTTAACGGATAGTTGTACCGTTATTTTATTATCTAATTGATTTTCAGCGACTAAAGTCATTAAAAACCAATTCCCCATGAACCGGCGCCGACGCGCCTTATCAAGGGGCTAACCACAGCTACGGTCTTCGACCGAATATGTCCTTTATAAATTAACGTGAGTTCGATATAAGAATTAGATAATTCTACAGTAAAACAATCAGCCAT
>URZG01000077.1 GCA_900552325.1 uncultured Porphyromonadaceae bacterium
TATTTCAGCGCTATTTTCGGACGCTCCACGGAGCGTCCCTACAGTTGAATATATTTCAGTTTATTTTGACACAACCTCATGCCGGATTCAGGTGAGGAAAATCTCGGCTACGCCGCTCAACTCCGCTGACGCAGTTGCTCCTAAGTAAAAATCATGGTCGCGATCCTATGAGGGTGGTTTAGAGCGGGGCGGAGAGGCAGGCGTAGACGGTGGCTGAGATTCGGGCGATCGCGCTGGCGGCGGCTTTTTCGTCACCATTGAAGTCTTTCACCAGTACGGCCAGGGTGTAATGGTGCCCGTCGGGGAGGGTGATGAAAGCTACATCGTTGTGGGCGGTCAGGATGCCGTTGGCGTCGCGGAACCCGGAGCCTGTCTTGTGTGCCACGGTCACACCCTCGATTTCAGCAAGAGGTGCCATGATGCGGTCTGTACCGGTGGCACATTCGCGCAGTGCGGTTCGTATCATCTCCTGGTCCGTGTTGCCAATGATGCTATCGGTGAAGAGGCGGTCGATCAGCAGGGCGGCACCCAAGGGTGAGGAATGGTTGCGGTAGCACAGCGAATGGTCGTGCCACATTCCGGCCTCGGTTACATCCAGCCGGAACGATTCGCGCGGAATGAGTGTGGCGATGAAACTGTCGACGTCGGCGATTCCCAGCAGGTTGTCGAACATGTAGTTGCTGGCATTATTGTCGCTTTGCATCAGGGTGTAGCGCATCAGATCCTTCACTGTTAGGCGCAATGTGTCTGCAGTGTGTTCTTTCAGCATCGGCGACCAGGTGTCGGGATTGAGTGACGTGCGCGGAATCGCCAGGAGAGTGTCGGGAGTCTGACCGTGTTCTTCGAGGAAACGGCATGTCGCTATGGTCTGATGGAGTTTGAACACACTCATCAGCGGGTATTTGTCCTCGTTGTTGACAGTCACAGTATCGCCGAGATCTGTAAGCACTGCCACGCCAATTTCGCCGGGATATTCAGCGACAATCTTCTCAAGAGAGTCTTTCAACGTCTCGATATCGTATTTATGATTGTCACTTTCGGTAGTGGCACCGGTTTTACGGCATGATGAGAGGGCTGAGGCTGCAAGCCACAGCAGAATAAAAAGTGCGAAAACGGATCTGTTTCTCATTCAATTTTTTTATCAAGAGTTGAAAGCAGTAGAGGCAGCGATGGAGCCGGAAGGATAGTGTAGTCGGAGGATTTTTTGAGCCAGGTGAGCTGTTTTTTCGCGAATACGCGTGTATTCTTCTGTATGCGCGCCACGGCGGTAGGGAGATCCCATTCTCCGTCGAGATGGCGGAAAAGTTCCTTGTAACCCACAGTGTTGAGCGAGTTGAGGTGACGGAGCGGGTAGACGCGCCGAGCCTCGTCGAGGAATCCATTCTCCATCATCAGCTCAACCCGGCGGTTGATGCGGGCGAACATCTCCTCACGTTCCGGCACGATGGCATATTTGCGGATGGCGAAAGGTCGCTCCTTGGCGGTTCCGGTACGCAGCGACGAGTAGGGCACCCCGCTCTCGAGACATATCTCCAAGGCATGTATCAGGCGCCTCGGATTGCAGAGGTCGGCGGTCAGGAGATAGTCCGGATCAAGTTCGCGCAGGCGGCCGGTGATTCCCTCCAGCCCTTCCTTTTCATAAAAAGCCAGACAATCGGCACGCACTTCGGGCGAGATTGTGGGGAGGTTGTCGATGCCTCGGCACACGGCGTCGACATACATCATCGAGCCGCCGCAGAGTATCGCGCGGTCGCTGCGCGCGAAGAGGTCGTCGAGGATGCGCAACACATCGTTCTCGAACTCGGCGGCGCTGTAGTATGCGTCAAGTTCCAGGAACCCCACCAGATGGTGGGGCGCCCGGCTTAACTCTTCATGTGTGGGGGAGGCCGTGCCTATCGGGATGCCGCGGAACACCTGGCGCGAGTCGGCTGATATGATCTCGCAGCCGAGATAGCGCGCCAGTTCAATGGCAAGCGCGGTCTTGCCCGAGGCTGTAGGCCCGGTGATGACAATCAGTTCTTTGATGATGTCAGGGATTTATTCGGGGTTGGCAACAAGGCGTGCGATCTCCACGATGACGTCGCGGGCTTTTTCCATCGACTGCACCGGCACGAACTCATAACGTCCGTGGAAGTTGAGGCCGCCGGCGAAGATGTTGGGGCACGGGAGCCCTTTGAAAGAGAGCTGGGCGCCGTCCGTGCCGCCGCGGATGGGCTGCACTTTGGGTGTGACGCCGGCGCGGAGCATGGCTTTCTCGGCCACCTCGATGATATGCATCACCGGTTCGATTTTCTCGCGCATGTTGTAGTACTGGTCCTTGATCTCGATGGAGCAGCAGCCGGGGAACTCATTGTTGGTCTTGCGCACGAGGTGCTCCAACTCGCGTTTGCGGCGCTCGAAGCGGTCGCGGTCGTGGTCGCGGACGATGTAGGTGAGCACTGTCTGTTCCACCGAACCCTCGATGCCTACAAGGTGATAGAATCCTTCGTATCCCTCGGTATGTTCCGGGGTCTCCCAACGCGGTAGCATGAGTATGAACTGGTTGGCGATGCGGATGGAGTTGATCATCTTGTGTTTTGCCGAACCGGGATGCACGTTGCGGCCGGTGAAGGTCACGCGGGCCGAGGCGGCGTTGAAGTTCTCGAATTCAAGCTCGCCGATCTCGCCGCCGTCCATGGTGTATGCCCAGTCGGCGCCGAAAAGCTTCACATCGAATTTGTGGGCGCCCTGGCCGATCTCTTCGTCGGGATTGAAGGCAACGCGGATTTTGCCGTGTTCGATTTCGGGATGCGACTGGAGGTATTCCACAGCCGAAAGGATCTCGGCGATACCTGCCTTGTCGTCGGCGCCCAAGAGGGTGGTGCCGTCGGTGGTGATCAGATCCTGCCCCACATAGTTGAGCATCTCGGGGAACTCCGCGGGGTCGAGCACGATCCCTTTCTCTACGTTGAGGGTTATCGCCGAGCCGTCGTAGTTGTTGACACGCTGCGGGTTTACGTTATGCCCCGACATATCGGGCGAAGTGTCGAGGTGGGCGATGAATCCCACCGTAGGCACTTGCCGTGAGGTATTTGCGGGGAGAGTGGCCATCAGGTAGCCGTTTTCGTCAAGGGTGATATCTTCCAGCCCCATCTCGTGCAGCTCCTTTTCAAGAGCGCGGGCGAATTTATACTGCCCGGGGGTGGAGGGGGTGAGGTTGGTGAGTTCGTCGCTCTGTGTGTCGAATTTCACATAGCGGAGGAAGCGGTCGATCAGATTCATGGTGTGAGGTGTTTGTTTTCGCAAAGTTAATCTTTTATCCCCAACCCCGCAAATTTCTTTTCACGGTGCGGCTGAGGCAGGTCAGCGGAGGCGGGAGGTGTCGGAGGGACGGCCCACGAGCCACAGGCGGTCGCCGGGGAGGAGCGGGGTGAGGGCCGGGCGGTCGATGAAGTCGTCGCCGCGCTGCAGGGCCACCACGAGTGTTTTGTAGTTCTTGCGTACGTCGGCACCGGCAAGGGTCTCGCCGATGAGAGGGGAGCTCTCGGTGAGCACCACCGATCCGAGACGGAAATCGGGAGCCGGGGCACCGGTGGCTTCAAGCTGAGGTTCCGACTCGATCACGGGGAGTACGGCGGCAATCTGTTCGTCGGTGCCGATTACCCCGACGTTGTCGCCCGGGAAAAGGCGCGTGTCGCCGGTCGGTACCGTGATGGTGACCGGACCGCGCTGTATCATCACCACATCCACGCCGTAGCGGGAGCGCAGGCCGGTATTGCGGAGGCGGTCACCCACGAAGGGGCAGCCGTAACCGACCTGCATGTGTGCCAGATGTAGGTCACTTACCAGTGTGTTGTTCAGACCGGTGCGGCGCAGCTCGCGTTCGTTGAGATTCTCGAGGAAACGGCTCTCTATGCTTCGCAACTGATTGTTTAGGCGTCGCGACAGGAGCATCAGCAGTATTATGAGACACCCCAGACCGATGAGCACGCCCACTCGCATAGAGTAGGCCTGCGAAAGGACCCAGATAATGAAGCCCAGGGCTATCAGCAGCCTGAAAACCATCATGACGATGCGCGGCACTTTGAGCTGTGCGTCGGTGAGGGCGGCAGGCGTTTCTTCTTCACCCTCTTTGGGTCTGGCGGGAGGAAGGCAGAGCGCGAGCAGGAAAGGCGACATCGCCATGAGTGTGGCGGCCGACCAGATGAGATTGCTCCATGCCGGAATAACATCATTAAGCCACGGTCGCAGGTAGCGCATCGACACCAGGCCTATGGCGATAAGTAGGATGGAGTAGAGGAGCACTCGCCACAGATAGCGCCGCGCCAGCTGGAGCCATGCCGCCGAAGTGCCTGACGATGCCTGACGCGAGGCCTCCTCGCCGTAGCGGTTGATGAGGAAATTCAGACGTGCCGGGAGGTGCCGTTCCACGAAGTTGTAGAACGGGTCGGCCATGCGTATGAAGTATGGGGTGGTGAAGGTGGTGATCACCGACACCGCCACTACGATAGGATAGATCTCGGGATTGAGCACTCCGAGCGACATGCCGAGCGAGGCGATGATGAAGGCGAACTCACCGATCTGCGTAAGCGAGAAGCCCGATTCGATGGCTACTTTGAGGCTTTGGCCGGTGATCAGCATACCGAAGGTGCCGAAGATTATCATTCCCACTATTACCGATGCCGAGAGGATAAGGATCGGGAGCCAGTACTGCACTATCACCGACGGCTGCACCATCATGCCTACCGAGATGAAGAATACCGACCCGAAAAGATCCTTCACCGGCATCGTGACATGCTCGATGCGCTCGGCATAGCTCGTGCCGGCGAGAATGGATCCCATCACGAAAGCGCCGAGAGCCATCGAGAATCCGCACATCACCGAGAATACGGCCATTGAAAGACAAAGTCCCATCGATACCACGAGCAGGGTCTCGTTGTTGAGGAAACGCCGTGTGCGGTTGAGCAGCGTGGGGAGCAGATAGACTCCAACCAGAAACCATATCACCAGGAAGAACACCAGTTTGCTGATGCTGAGGAGCATCTCGCCCCCCTCCACCGTCTTGTTGATGGCTATGGACGACAGCACCACCATCATCACCACGGCGAAAAGGTCCTCCACGATAAGGACGGCGAACACCATCGAGGCGAATTTCTTCTGCCTCAGGTTCATATCCGTGAACGCCTTTATGATGATCGTGGTGGACGACATGGAGAGCATACCGCCGAGGAACAGCGAGTTTATCATCGTGAACCCCAAAAGTTTCCCTATGGCGAAGCCCGTGGCCATCATACCCAGGACTATTATCAGCGCCGTGACTACCGCCGATCCTCCGGTATTGACAAGTTTCTTGAAACTGAACTCAAGACCGAGAGAGAAGAGGAGTACCACGATACCGATCTGTGCCCAGAATTCGATGTTGGCCTCGGTAGTTACGGACGGGAGCGCCGTGAAGTTTGGGGAGGCGAGGAAGCCTGCCACGATGTAGCCCAGCACCACGGGCTGTCTGATCCATTTGAACAGCAGCGTGACTCCCGCCCCGAGGAGCAGGATAAAGGCAAGGTCCGAAATGAGTCCTTCTACGTCTGGCATTATGGCTGTTCAGGAGAGGGCGGCGCGCTCGGCGTCGGTGACATTCTGGTCGGCGCGTTCAGGCACTATTGTGGCGTAGTTGCGGTCGAGCCAGTAGAGGTCTGTTTCAGGATTGTCGGGTTCGAGATTTACCTGTCGTCCGGTGAGCCAATAGAACGGCTTGCCGTGAGGATCGGTATAGGTGGCGTACTCCTCGGTCCAGTAGCTGCGGGCCGAGCGCACGGTCTTGATCCCTTCTATTTTTACTTTGGCGGGGAAATTGACGTTGAGGCATACCCCCTCGGGAAGTCCCTCGGAGAGCACTTGGGCCACGATATCGGTGATGAAAGGCTCACACTCGGAGAAATCGGCTTTCAGCGAATGATGCAGCAGGGAGAACCCTACCGACGGTATGCCGATCATGCACCCCTCGAATACGGCTCCCATTGTGCCCGAATAGATCACTGAGTTGCCGGCATTTGAGCCGTGGTTGATGCCGGAGAGGAGGATCACCGGGCGCCGCGGCACGATATGATGCATGGCCAGTTTCACACAGTCTACCGGAGTGCCGGTGACGGAGTGGACTCTCGCGCCGTCGTATTCGTGGTGCTCAACGATGCGGAGCGGCGTGTTCACGGATATGGCGGATGACTGTCCCGAGCGCGGTTCGGCCGGTGCCACGGCCCATACCTCGCCGAAAGGTTTCGCCCATTCGATGAGGCGATGCAGGCCGGGGGCCTTCACGCCGTCATCGTTGGTAATCAGTATAAGGGGCTTTTCTGTCATGAAATCACTTCTTGAGCGTGAATGAGCGTGAGCACAGACGGTAACCGTCGGTGAAAATCTCCACGGTGTATGTGCCGGGGGTAAGTGTGGAGGTTACGTTCCAGTAGAACTGGTCGTGAACCTCTTCGCCGGCGTATTCGATACCTTTGAGCGCGGTGCACCCTACGGTGGATCCTTCGAAGCGGAAGGTGCCGGCGTTGCCGAGGAGATCGCCTTCGGGGTTGATGATGCGCAGGTAGAATACTTTCTGCCCAACGGGGGTGGAATTGTTCTGCGGCACGGTGAAGCCGACTTTGAGCTGGGCAGCCTTGGTGACGTTCTTCTCGGTCTTGCCGTTCTTTTTGAGGGCGGTCAGTGTGACTCCGGTCACGTTGAGTTTCTCGGCCAGGGTCATGCGCTCGTTGAGCTGACGGTTGTCAGCCTGCACATGCTCCACTTTCTGTGAGAGCTGCTGGTTCTCGGCCTTAACCTGCTGGTTCTCTTCGGAGAGCTGCTGGTTCTGCTGCTTGAGTTCGTTGATCTGCTCCACGTATGTGCGGAGGATCCCTTTGAGCGTCTCGATCTCGCCTTTCAGTTTTGAGATCTGTGCCGCCGACTTGTTCTTCTCGTTCTGAAGCTCCTGCAGCAGTTTCTCCACTTGCGCGCGTGCTGCGGAATACTTCTGCACGATGGAGTCGTTGGCCAGCAGTGAAGTCTGGTTCTCGTACTGGGCGAACTCATTGTTGAGCTGGTCGTATTCGTTGGAAAGCTGCAGCTGCTGGTTGGCAAGTTCCAGCTGTTCCTGCTGCTCCTTGAGCTGCTGCACCTCGCGGGAGTGCGACGTCTCGCGGAAAAGGAGGAAGGCAATGGCCGCCGCCAGGATAACACCGAGGATTATCAGAAGGAGAGTCATCTTCTTTCCGATTCCCGGTTGGGCGGGTTTCACAGGCTCGAACTCATCGACCTCGGGAAATACCGGGCGTGCGGGGGTATCCCCGGCGGGCGTGTCGGCCGGAGCGGCCGCCGGCTGCCCGAAGGGCCGGAACGGTTGCTGCGGAGCCGATGCGGGTGTAGGCGTGGGTGTGGGAGCCGGAGCCGTGCGGGGCGCGGAGGTTGCGTTGGCTTCGGGGCGCGCCTGGGGCGCAGCAGGGGGAACCGGGGGGATCCCCGGGCCCTGCTGGCGCTGACGCGCCATCTCAGCCGCTTTGCGTAGTCTGTCGTTGAGAGTTTCTTCCGACATGGCGAAAAGAGATTGGTTTTACATGTTTATTGCCGGGACATCAGGCGTTGCGTCCGTGGCAGTTCTTGTATTTCTTGCCTGAGCCGCAGGGACAAGGATCGTTACGCCCTACGCGGGGCTGGGCCTTGACGGGACGGCGTGCCGGCTGGGGAGTGGCTCCCTGTGCGGCGGCGCGGTTGGCAGCCTCGCCGGGGAGGTTCTCCTTCGAGGCGGTGTACTGAGAGTAGTCGTTGCGACGTTCCGGCATGGCGCTCTGAAGCTCGGGGCGCGGAGCGGCGGGACGGGCGGCCTCGGCTGAGCCGGAAGCGGGAATCGATTCCGTGCCGGATTCGTGGTGGGCTTCCTTCACGGCTTTCTCCTCAGCCTGTGGCGCGGACTCGTGGCGCTCGCTTTCAAGGGTGGCGTCGGAGGCTGTGGGGGCTTTGCGCACGAAGATCTGTCCGCGCATGAGGGCGGAGAGGGCTTTGGCGTTGAGGTTGTTGAGCATCCGCTCGAAGAGGTGGAACGACTCTACCTTATAGATCACCAGCGGGTCTTTCTGCTCATAGGAGGCGTTCTGCACGCTCTGACGCAGGTCATCAAGCTCGCGGAGGTGTTCTTTCCAGAGTTCGTCGATACTTACCAGGAGGATGGCCTTGTGCCACTCCTTGACGATGTTGCGGCAGTCGGTGTTGTATGCCTCGTTGATGTCGACGCGGAGGGTGAAGATGCGTTTGCCGTCGGTGAGGGGCACTGCGATGAGTCCCTGTGCACCGCGTGTCTCGACCCATTCCTTAACAACGGGCATGGCAACTTCGGTGATGCGGGCGCTGCGGCGGTCGAGGTTTTCCTGGGCGGCATCGTAGAGAGCCTTGACCTTAACCTCTTTGGAGAGGGAGGTGAACTCTTTTTCGTCGAACGGCGGCTCGATAGTGAGCAGACGCATCAGTTCCATGCGCAGCTCCTCGTAGTCGGTGGGCTGGTCGTAGGTGGCGACGAGATTCTCCACGAGGTCGTACATCATATTGGCGATGTCGATGCCCACACGTTCGCCCAGGAGGGCGTGGTGGCGACGGTTGTAGATGTATGAACGCTGCTTGTTCATCACGTCGTCGTACTCGAGCAGACGTTTGCGGATACCGAAGTTGTTCTCTTCCACGCGTTTCTGGGCGTTCTCGATGGCGCGGGTAACCATCGAGCTTTCGATCATCTCGCCCTCTTTGAGACCGAGGGTATCGAGCATCTTCATCACGCGGTCGGTGGCGAAGAGGCGCA
>URZG01000078.1 GCA_900552325.1 uncultured Porphyromonadaceae bacterium
AGAACAAGGCCCGCTACACCAAGAGCGGCCTCCTGCGCGGCAAAACCAACGAATGGAAAAAGGCCTACATCACCGTAGCTGAAGGCCAGACCATCGATTTCTACAGCAACATCTAACAATTTCCCGTCTCTGTGGCGGGCCGCCGCTCCCCCGGGAGTGACGGCCGCCCCGGAAAGGGAGGCCGCCGGACAAGTGCCTCCGCAGGCTAAAGCCGTCAAACGGTTACCCCTCCCCAACGAGGGACACCTATTGCGAAAAAGGCGGCTGTGTCTCGGACGGAAGCATACTTCCGCGGAATCCCCTCCGGAGTCAGCACCACAAGATAAACCATTAACAAACAAATGGCAGTAAGAAAATTCAAGCCCACCACACCGGGGCAAAGACACAAAGTTATTGGCGTGTTCAAAGGAGCGATCACTGCTACAGCGCCAGAAAAATCTCTTACAGTCGGTAAAAAGAGCTCCGGCGGTCGCAACGCCGAGGGTCACCTCACCACCCGCTACCTTGGCGGTGGCCACAAGCGCAAATACCGTATCATTGACTTTAAGAGAAACAAAGACGGTGTGCCCGCCGTAGTGAAGTCGATCGAGTACGATCCCAACCGTTCGGCCCGTATCGCCCTCCTTTACTACGTTGACGGTGCTAAAGCCTATATCATCGCACCCAATGGCTTAGAAGTTGGCCAGACCGTAGTCAGCGGTCCCGAGGCTGCTCCCGAGGTCGGCAACGCCCTCCCCCTGAGCAAGATCCCCGTAGGTACCGTGGTACACGCTATCGAGCTGCGTCCCGGCCAGGGAGCCTTCATGGCCCGTTCGGCCGGCACTTTCGCCCAGCTCGTTTCGCGTGAAGGCGACTACGCTATCGTGAAACTCCCCTCGGGCGAGACCCGCAAGATCCTCTCGGCCTGCAAGGCTACCGTAGGCGTGGTAGGCAACTCCGAGCACTCCCTCGAGCGTTCCGGCAAGGCCGGCCGTTCGCGCTGGCTCGGCCGTCGCCCCCACAACCGCGGTGTTGTTATGAACCCTGTCGATCACCCCATGGGTGGTGGCGAAGGCCGCGCTTCCGGTGGACATCCCCGTTCGCGCAAGGGCCTTTACTCCAAGGGTCTCAAAACCCGCGCGCCGAAGAAGACTTCCTCGAAGTATATCATCGAGCGTCGTAAAAAGTAATCCCGATAGCTAACTTCTAAGAAACTCAACCATACACATGAGTCGTTCACTTAAAAAAGGTCCGTACATCTCGGTGAAACTCGAGAAGAAGGTTAACGCCATGGAGGAATCCGGCAAGAAAGCCGTGATCAAAACCTGGAGCCGCGCCTCGATGATCGCCCCTGAATTCGTTGGTCACACCTTCGCAGTTCACAATGGCAACAAGTTCATCCCCGTTTACGTAACCGAGAACATGGTAGGTCACAAGCTGGGCGAATTCGCTCCTACCCGTACCTTCCGCGGACACGCCGGCAACAAGAAAAAATAACAGCCGCCTGCCGGTAAATTCACAAACGAATAAAAAGAACACATTATAAAATGGGTGTAAGAAAAAGAAACTCAGCTCAGGCCCGCAAGGAAGCCCTCAAGGAGGTATCCTTCGCCAAACTGACCAACGTGCCCTCGTCGCCCCGCAAAATGCGCCTGGTGGCCGACATGGTCCGTGGCAAAGAGGTTTTCCGCGCTCTGGGTATCCTGAAATTCTCCAATAAAGAGGCTGCAGCCCGCCTGGAGAAACTTCTCCGCTCGGCAATCGCCAACTGGGAAGCCAAAAACGAGCGTAAAGCCGAATCCGGCGAGCTCTACATCTCCACCATCTTCGTTAACCCCGCCCCCATGCTCAAGCGTCTGCGCACAGCTCCCCAGGGTCGCGGTTACCGTATCCGCAAACGTGCCAACCACGTTACCGTGATCGTTGACACCATCGACAAAGACGTTAAATCCAACGACAAAGACTGACCATGGGACAGAAAGTAAATCCGATTAGCAACCGCCTCGGCGTAATCCGTGGCTGGGATTCCAACTGGTTCGGCGGCAAAAAGTACGGCGACACCCTGCTGGAAGACTCCAAGCTCCGCAAATACCTCAATGTCCGTCTGGCCAAGTCGAGCGTTTCACGTATCGTTATCGAGCGCACTCTCAAGCTCATCACCATCACCGTCTGCACCTCGCGTCCGGGCCTGATCATCGGCAAGGGCGGCTCCGAGGTCGACAAACTCAAGGAAGAGCTCAAGAAAATCACCGACAAGGATGTTCAGATCAACATCTTCGAGGTGAAGCGTCCCGAACTCGACGCCCAGATCGTGGCTTCGACCATCGCCCGCCAGATCGAAGGCAAAATCGCCTACCGCCGTGCCGTGAAGATGGCTGTAGCAGCCACCATGCGCTCCGGCGCCGAGGGCATCAAGGTGCAGGTTTCCGGCCGCCTCAACGGCGCCGAGATGGCCCGCTCCGAGATGTTCAAGGAAGGCCGCACCCCGCTCCACACCCTCCGTGCCGACATCGACTACGCTCTGGTCGAGGCACACACCAAGGTCGGTGTGATCGGCGTGAAGGTGTGGATCTGCCGCGGTGAAGTCTACGGCAAGCGCGATCTCGCCCCCAACTTCACCCAGCAGGACAAGGGCGGCCGCTCCGCAGGCGGCGACCGTGGCGACCGCCGTCGCGGCGGTTTCCGCAAGCCCCGCAACCAGCAGGCTCCCCGCAACTAAAAAGCATCCGACAGGCAGCGGCACCCGCGGCGGGGAAAAGAGTCGTTAACCTTTCCCCGGCCGCCGGGAGCCGACCGCCGGAGCCTCCCGCTCCGGCCACGGCAGGCCACCACCGGAAATTCCACCGCAATCCTTCCTCGGAAATCCGGCGAAAAGCCCAACCGGCTGCCAACCCTTACTATATGTCGCAAAGCTGCGTCGACGGATGGACGTAAACGGCGACAATGCAGGTCCGCCCGGCGGCGGCTCCCTGTAAAGGTTTAACAACAACCAACAGTTAACATCCAAAACAATGTTACAACCGAAAAAAACAAAATTCCGCAGAGTTCAGAAAGGCCGTGCAAAAGGCAACGCACAGCGCGGCAACCAGCTCGCCTTCGGTTCGTTCGGCATCAAGACCCTTGAGACCAAGTGGATCACCGGTCGCCAGATCGAGGCAGCCCGTATCGCCGTTACGCGCTACATGCAGCGTCAGGGCCAGCTCTGGATCCGCATCTTCCCCGACAAACCCATCACCAAGAAGCCTCTTGACGTACGTATGGGTAAAGGTAAAGGTAACCCCGAAGGCTTCGTGGCATCCGTGACCCCCGGCCGCATGCTCATCGAGATCGACGGCGTACCTTTCGACGTGGCCAAGGAAGCACTCCGTCTGGGTGCTCAGAAACTCCCCGTTACCACCAAGTTCGTGGTTTCGCGCGATTACGATCCTTCCCTCAACATCTAATAAAGAACTCCTGATAATCATACGAAAGTCATGAAGAAAGAAGAAATCAAAGAACTCTCCACGGCCGATTTGAAGGAGCGCCTGGCCCAGATGGAAAAGGAATACCTCCAGCAGAAGATCAACCACGCGGTTTCGCCCATCGACAACCCCGCCAAGATCACTGCCGACCGCAAAATGATCGCCCGCGTGAAAACCGAGCTCCGCGCTCGCGAACTCAACCAGAAGTAACACCCCGCCACGCAAGAAAAATGGAAGAAAAAAGAAACTTACGTAAAGAGCGTATCGGCATCGTTTCGAGCAACAAGGGCGACAAAACCATCACCGTTACGGTGAAGTGGAAGGAGAAACACCCCATCTACGGCAAGTTCGTCAACAAAACAAAGAAGTTCCACGCTCACGACGAGAAGAACGAATGCTCCGTCGGCGATAAAGTTCGCCTTATGGAAACCCGCCCCCTGTCCGCCACCAAGCGCTGGAGGTTAGTAGAAATCATCGAAAAAGTTAAGTAACAATGATACAGACCGAATCACGTTTAACCGTAGCCGACAACTCCGGCGCGAAAGAGGCTCTGTGTATCCACGTTCTCGGTGGTACCGGCCGTCGCTATGCATCGGTGGGCGACATCATCGTCGTTTCTGTAAAGAGCGTCATCCCTTCGTCCGACGTAAAGAAAGGCACTGTATCGAAAGCCGTTGTCGTGCGCACCAAGAAGGAAATCCGTCGCGCCGACGGTTCCTACATCCGTTTCGACGACAACGCCTGCGTGCTGCTTAACAACGCCGGCGAGCTCCGCGGCACCCGTATCTTCGGACCGGTAGCCCGCGAGCTCCGCGCCACCAACATGAAGATCGTCTCACTTGCTCCGGAAGTGCTCTAAGCCCCTCTGAGGCAAATAACCCCTTAACAAACAACACAAAACCCCTGAATTATGAAACTTCATATCAAAAAGGGTGACACCGTTGCCGTTATCGCCGGCGAGGACCGCGGCAAGCAGGGACGAGTGCTTTCTGTTGACGCTGCCAAGAACCGCGCTATCGTGGAAGGCGTCAACATCGTAAAGAAGAGCACCAAACCTTCTGCCAAACACCCCCAGGGCGGCATCATCGAAATGGAAGCCCCCATCAACCTGTCGAACATCAACCTCGTCGACCCCAAGACCGGCAAGCCCACCCGCGTAGGCATCCGCGTCAACGACAAAGGCGAGAAAGTACGTTTCGCTAAAAAATCAGGAGAGGAGATTAAGTAATGAGCCAGACAACCCTTAAGAAAAAATACGAGGAGACTATCGTCCCCGCCCTGACTAAGGAGTTCAGCTACACCACTCCGATGCAGGTGCCCCGCCTGGAAAAAATCGTTATCAACCAGGGCCTGGGTGAAGCCACTCAGGATAAGAAGATCATAGAGACCGCTATCAACGAGCTCACCGCAATCACCGGCCAGAAAGCCGTGCAGACCCTCTCGAAGAAGGATATCTCCAACTTCAAGGTCCGCAAGAAAATGCCTATCGGCGTGCGCGTGACTCTGCGTCGCGAGAAAATGTACGAGTTCCTGGAGCGTCTGGTACGCGTGGCTCTGCCCCGTATCCGCGACTTCAAGGGCATCGAGAGCAAGCTCGACGGCCGCGGCAACTACACCCTCGGCATCACCGAGCAGATCATCTTCCCCGAAATCAACATCGACTCCATCTCGAAGCTGATGGGTATGAACATCACCTTCGTGACCTCGGCCAATACCGACGAAGAGGGCTTCGCACTGCTCAAGCAGTTCGGCCTCCCCTTCAAGAAGTAATCCGACGGAGTACAGATCCCGATAAATAAAGAGCGGTGTGTCGCTTTAGCAGGCTGACACACCGCTTTTTATTTTCATTCCTGTCTTAATCCTGCATTTCGCAGTGATTAACTGCATGTCTTAAACAATGTACTCTATAATAATTATTTGACAGTATGCTTAAAATTATTGATTTACACAGGCTGTTCATCGCCGTTGCAGTTTTGTTCACAATGGCTTATGCTGCTGAGGCAAAACCTAATAAGGTCGCCGACAATATCTATTGGGAAGTATCGGGCGATACTCTTCGCGTCTTCGGACAGGGGGCGATCCCCGATTTCGATATGGAAAAGTCAAGACAATGGCGTAATCCGAAAGTATGGCATAATATCAATGTTATAGAGGTAGGGGAGGGGATTACGTCAATCGGGGAACATGCGTTTTCAAATTATTTCGGCTGGGAGAAATCCGATAAGCTCAAGGTGCGTAACACGCCGGTGGACCTGTATTTGCCGTTGAGTCTGCGCGAAATTAAATTTATGTCCTTTAATGATTTGGGGATAAAAACTCTTATTTTGCCTTCGCGTCTGGAGGTGATAGGCTGGTCTGCTTTCTCGACAGACTCCGTTGCAGATGGTGAGGATTGGGGGACTATCACTATTCCGGCTTCAGTGCAGGACATCGGCAATCGTGCATTCGAGAAAAGACATGTCAGACAGATGAACATAGAGGGTGCGCCGGATATCGATATTTCTGCAATAACTACCATACCCACGTTGGAAGGTATTGATTTCAACAATATGCCGAGCAGGCTTAAAGGACTGGCGTCCATGAATCCGCAACCCACTCTTACTCGGATAAAGAATTGGAAGAATGTCAAGGGCATGCCGTATGACTTCAAAAAGATTGCCGAGGACAAGCGCGAACCGGTCGAGATAACGTGGGACGACGGCATACGCTACCGTATTGACTTCAAGAAGGAGGAAGCCACATATCTCGGCCCGGACAATATCGACGAACTCTATTACATCTCCGGGTACGTTATGATTCCTGACGAGATAACCTATCAGGGGGAGACGTTCGCCGTGACCGGTATCCGCAAGGGGCTCTTTACTGGCGACACGAGGTTGACCGACATCACGCTCCCCGACGCCATGACGGTAATCCCGGCAGAGGCCTTCCGCAACTGCATCAATCTCAAACATGTGGATCTGCCGCAGAATCTCGTCAGGGTGGGTGATTTCGCATTTGACGGCTGTAAGTCGCTTGAATATGTTACCTTCCCTGAGAGCACCCGCGTGATCGGCAACGCCGCCTTCGACGGCTGCCTCTCGCTCGAATCGGTAATTCTGCCCGACGGCCTGAAAAAGATCGGCGACCATTGCTTCGATGTATGCCCCAAACTGACACACATCACGGTGCCCGACGGAGTGGAGCTGGGCCATGACTGGTACCGTTCCTCCCCTTCCGGATGGTGAGAGCGCATTTTGTGCCGTCCGACCATCAGAGAAAGAATCGAAAATTAATAATTGTTAACATTATTTAACCTGCATTGCCGCGTATTCAGCTCTCTGGATACGCGGCATTGTTTTGTGGATTGCGAAAAAAATGCGAACTTTGCAGTTGGTTTTCAGGACTCTTGCGGTTCCGAGGTACTCCCTGCCTTCTCTCACGGGATGGCTGACGCTTTAGCGGGGAGCAGTGAGGAATCGGAAGTTTTGTCGTTGAGCATACCGATAACGTTGAATCACAGAATATTACAAAATACTATTATTAACCATTAACTTCAGCACATGGCAAAAGAATCAATGAAAGCCCGCGAAGTGAAGCGCCAGAAACTGGTTGCCAAATTTGCCGCCAAGAAGGCTGCCCTCAAGGCTGCCGGCGACTATGAGGCTCTCCAGCTGCTGCCCAAGAATGCATCGCGCGTTCGTCTTCACAACCGCTGCTCGATCACAGGCCGTCCCAAAGGCTACCTGCGCCAGTTCGGAATCTCCCGTATCCAGTTCCGCGAAATGGCATCTGCAGGCCTTATCCCCGGCGTGAAGAAAGCAAGCTGGTAATCGCGGCGGAGCAATCCCGACCCTCCCGCCTCCGAGCGGGCCACGCGATTTGCCGCCGATGCCGAAAGCGGTCCTCCGGGTAAGCCCATTTCTGCGGGACCCCCCGGCCGGAAACCTGCCTTCCACAGCCATGGCGGCAAGCGAAAGAATTATTAATCAAAAGTTTTAACACAACTTTTCAGACCAATCCAATGACCGATCCAATAGCAGATTATCTGACAAGATTGAGGAACGCCATCAAGGCCGGCCACCGTGTAGTGGAAATCCCCGCCTCAAACTTGAAGAAAGAGATCACCAAGATCCTTTTCGAGCAGGGCTATATCCTCAACTACAAATTCGTTGAGTCAGAAAACCCCGCCGGCACCATCAAGGTTGCCCTCAAATACGATCCCGTAGACCGCGTGAACGCCATCAAGGGCCTTCAGCGCGCATCCCGCCCGGGTCTGCGCCAGTACTGCGGCTACAAATCGATGCCCCGTGTTCTTAATGGTTTAGGTATCGCCATCCTCTCCACCTCCAAAGGTGTGATGACCAACAAGAAAGCCGCAGAGCTCAAGGTTGGTGGCGAAGTACTGTGTTACGTTTATTAATCGAAAGGAGGACCATATAATATGTCACGTATAGGAAAAGCCCCCATCGAGATCCCCGCAGGCGTAACCGTAACCGTGGGAAAAGACAATCTCGTCACAGTCAAGGGCCCCAAAGGGGAGCTCTCGCAGGCTGTGAATCCCGAATTTGAAATCAAGGTAGAGGATGGCCACATCCACCTGCTGCGTCCCTCCGACGACCGCGAGCACCGCGCACAGCACGGTCTGTACCGTTCGCTGGTCCACAACATGGTAGTGGGCGTATCCACCGGCTACCGCAAGGAAATGGAACTCGTAGGTGTAGGTTACCGCGCCGCAGCCACCGGCCAGGTGCTGGAGCTGTCGCTGGGCTACTCCCACGCCATCTATATAAAGCTTCCCAAGGAAATCAAGGTGGAAGCCAAGTCCGAGCGCAACAAGAACCCCCTGATCATCCTCGAGAGCGACGACAAGCAGCTCCTGGGTCAGGTTTGCGCCAAGATCCGCTCCCTCCGCAAGCCCGAACCCTACAAAGGCAAGGGTATCAAGTTTGTAGGCGAGGTTATCCGCCGCAAGTCTGGTAAAACGGCAGGTGCCAAATAAAAACTGAAACTGAAAGAAAACTATGATCTCTAAAGCAGACAGAAGAAACAAGATCAAAGCCCGCATCCGCGGCAAGGTTTCCGGCACCGCCGCCCGTCCGCGCATGACCGTCTTCCGCTCCAACAAGCAAATCTACGTGCAGCTCGTTGACGACGCCCAGGGTGCCACCCTGGCATGTGCCTCCTCCAAAGGCATCGAAGAGGGCAACAAGGTAGAAATCGCCGCCAAAGTAGGCCGCGCGATCGCCGAGAAGGCACTCGCCAAAGGCATCGACACCGTAGTGTTCGACCGTAACGGCTATCTTTTCCACGGCAGAGTTAAATCATTGGCTGACGCAGCTCGCGAAGGCGGACTTA
>URZG01000079.1 GCA_900552325.1 uncultured Porphyromonadaceae bacterium
TCTCCAGGGCATGCAGCTTACCTCCGAACCCTCCAACGGCATCTTCATCCGTCAGAACGTAAAAGCCGACGGTTCCGTGAAGGCAGTGAAAGTTGTGAAATAAATCAACATCCCCTTATTTAAAATCCTGATCACAGCCGCCTCGGGCCGCGTATACGGCGTCAAGAGAGGCGGCTGTTATCAACAGATCCTCTCCCCTCCCCCGGCCTCTCTGTCCCGGATCTCTCGCCTGCCAATCATAACCCCATCACAAAGCGATTCTGACCGATGAAAAACGTTAAGCAAATCCTTGCATTACTTTTTGCCGTGGTGGTTCTGGGCATTTCCCAGGCCAACGCTCAGTCACAGAGCATCACCGGCACAGTCGTCGACAATGAACAGGAGCCGCTCATCGGCGCAACTGTCACTGTTGCCGGCACAAAAACCACCGTGGTGACCGACTTCGACGGAAAATTCACCATTCCTTTCTCCAACGCCCTCATAGGAAAAAATATCAAGGTAACATACGTAGGGATGCTTCCCTCCCAACAGAAAATAACCGCCGACCGCAAGACCTACCACTTTGAGCTACGCAATGACGACCAGCTCCTTTCTGAAGTTGTGGTAGTGGGTTACGGCACACAAAAACGTTCCGAAGTGACCGGCGCCATCTCCAGCGTAAAAGGCGATGCCATAAAAAACTTCTCGGTCAACTCCGTGGCCGACGCCCTTTCCGGCATGGCCGCCGGCGTAGCCGTAACAAAGAGCGGCGGCTCTCCTGGCGAGGCGCCTGACATCATTATCCGCGGCGCCGCTTCCGTCAACGGTATGGCTCCTCTGTATATCGTCGACGGCGTGAAACAGAGCGCAGGCTTCGATTTCAATACCCGCGACGTGGAATCGATCGAGATTCTCAAGGATGCAGGCTCCTGCGCCATCTACGGCGCCGAGGCCGCAGGCGGCGTGATTCTCATCACAACCAAACGAGGCGCCGCAGGCAAACCTACCCTCAACGTCACCGCACGCTACGGTATACGCAAGATCAATACCGACATCAAGCTCATGAACCGCGACCAGTTCATCGCCGCCAAAGCCCTCATGGGAGTTGACGTACTCCAGCAGGAAGGGGTAGCTTCGGCTGCGGATCTTCCCGACGTAAACTGGATGGATGTGATGTACCGCACCGGTCACGAACAGGAATATAACGCAGCCCTCTCCGGAGGCACCGACAAACTTAAATATTACGTGTCGGCCGGTTTCTATAAGGAAGAGGGTGTCTACATCGACTCCGATGCCAAACGTTTCTCCCTCCGCACCAATGTGGACTACAACATTTCGCGCGTATTCTCCATGGGAACCTCATTCTATGGCTCGATACTCGACTCCAACCCCACGAAGATATATTCCATCTACACCAATGCCATCCCTTTCCGCACCGTTCCTACGATGACACCGGTCGACGCTGACGGAAACTACTCACAGACACCCTTCTATCTCAACGGCCCTAATCTCTACGGCAACGAGATGACCTACCACTCGAACGGCAAGAACTACAACGCGAATATCCTTGCCTACATCAACGTCAATATCCTCCCCGAACTTGTGCTCCGCGTCAACGGCGCCGCCAAAATAGGCGCGTCAAACAACCGCGTATTCTCAGAAGCCTTCGATTTCCGCGCCGTCAGCGAACCCGCCTACATGGAATCGACAGCCGGAACATCGCAGGAACTCACCTACAACGCCACACTCACCTACGACAAGACTTTCAACGAAAAATGGGGAGTAAAAGCCATGATCGGTACCGAGGCCACGAAATATGACGCCTACAGCAACTATATCCGCGCCATAGACTTCCCCACCGATGTAGCGAACTCCATAAATATCTCCTCCAATCCCGCCAAAGAAGCCAAAGACTTCCCCGGCGTGGGACGCGCCCTCTCCTTCTTCGGCCGCATTAACCTCAGTTACGACAACCGCTACTATCTCACCGCCAACCTGCGTCGCGACGGCTCCGACCGCTTCGGCAAGAACAACCGCTGGGGTACCTTCCCCTCCGTAAACGTGATGTGGCGAGCCGGCCAGGAAAAATTTCTCCAGCAGTTCAGCAGCTGGCTCACCGACGCCAAGATCCGCGCCAGCTACGGCATACTCGGCAACGACGGTATCGGGCAGTTCCTGTATACCCGCGCCTACGTCGGCGACCAGATCATCTACAATTTCGGTGGCGCCAACGAAGTCTCGGGCTGGGCTAACTTCAAGGTTCCCAATCAGGATATCAAGTGGGAAGAGGTACACCAGGGCGATGTGGGTGTTGACCTGAGCTTCTTCAACAACAAACTCAACGTGACCTACGACTACTATAACCGCCAGACCAAGGATATGCTCTACTGGCGCGTCGTGCCTCTGGCCTCAGGCATCAACTGGTACGGCGAGGCTGCCGTCAACACCATGCCCATCAATATCGGCAAGGTGTCGAACATCGGTCATGAATTCTCTATCAACTACCGCGACAATTTCGGCGACTTCACCCTCGGTGTAGGCTTCAACGCCTCCTTCAACAAAAACGAAGTGAAGGAACTCGGCACCGAAGGCGCCGCTCCACTTATGTCGGCTGACGGAATCAACCGCACCGAGAACGGCCGTTCAATGTCGGAACTCTGGGGCTACCGCTGCATCGGCATGTTCACCTCGCAGGAGCAGGTCGACGAATACAACGCCCGCGCACAGGCTGCCGGCAAACCCTACTACTGGCGCGAGAAGACCTCTGTCGGCGACCTTATCTTCGACGACCACGGGCAAGGCTACGTTGACGAAGAATGTAAGGAATACATCGGCAATCCCTGGCCGAAAATGACCTACGGCATCAATATCAACGCCGAATGGAAAGGAATCGACCTCACAATGAACTTCCAGGGGGCTGCCGGATTCCAGATCTACAACGGAGTAAAAGGCTGGACCCAGACTTTCGGTTCCGACGGTAACTCCACGATGGATATATACAAGAACTCGTTCTTCGGCAACAACGGGCTCACCGACCAGCCACGTTGCGGCGCCTACGACGAGGCCGGCGCATGGCTCGGCGATCCCTCCGCCAACTTCGGCACCATCTCCTCCTTCTGGGTGGAGAACGGCGACTACCTCAAACTTAAGAACTTCGTGCTCGGCTACACACTGCCCCAGCACCTCACCCGCAAGGCATATTTCGAGAAAGTGCGCGTATATTTCAGTGCTTCGAACCTTTTCACCATCACCAAGTATTCCGGTATCGATCCTGAAATCGCCGGCACATCCACACAGAACTCCAATACCGCCGGCACATCTATGACCGCCCGCGGCGTTGATACCTACAACCGCTATATCCCCTCACGTCTCTTCTCCTTCGGTCTTGATCTCACCTTCTAAACACCCGTCTGAATCATGAAAAGATTTCTCAAATATATCGGTGCGGCCGCAATCGCCGTATCGCTCTCAGGATGTTCGGACTACCTGGACGTAAACGACGATTCCTCGATCAATCCCGGTAACTTCCCGACCAACCTGAACCATGTAGACCTTATGCTGAATTCGGCATACGCCGGCTCGCACGGCATCGGTCTCTACGCCTACTACTGGTACCCCATGGTGACAAGACCATGGACTGCTACGGCGACTATGATTCCCGCACGATGATACTGGCCAACAACGCTAACGTGTCATGCCCGTATCTCTCCCGTTCATACGGCAACATCATGGACTGGATACAGCTTTCCAACGCCGCCATTGAGGCCGTTGACAGCTACCGTCCCTCCGCAGCCGAATCGGAATATGCCCAGCTCGACTATATGAAAGGACAGGCTCTCTTCCTGCGCGGTCTGGCATACTGGCACTCGCAGATTTTCTTCGAGCTCGAGAGCAAGGAAGGCGCTCTGGGATTCCCCATCATCGACAAGGTGCCCCAGGGAATCTCAGAGATGACACCGCCCCGCGCTACTGCCGCCGAGACATGGCAGTTCATTATAGATACATTCAAGGAGGCCGCCGATCTCCTTGAAGGACAGAACAAAGACAAAACCCGCGCCACCGAATGGGCTGCCAAAGCGATGCTCGCCAAGAGTTACGTGCAGGCTCGCCGCCCGCAAGACGCTGTTCCTGTGCTGGAAGATATCTTCGCCCACTCTGGAGCACGGCTGCTCGACTACGCCACGTACTCCGAGAGTTTCTATGCCAACGAACTGCATGAGTTCAACATCGAGACCCTCTATGAGATCGACATGACCATGAACTCTAAGCAAAACGGCCCATGGGCGGGCTATACCACCGGTTCAGGCATGCAGATGGTAATGGCACCCTGGCCTCTCAATCTTGACTTCCGATGGAAGAGCGCTCCCGAAGCCGGGAAAGAGCTCGAGACACAGTCGACAGGCGGCTGGGGCAACAACTTCGTTCACGACGGCTCCGTGCGCCGCTTCGGCTTCCCGCTCGATATCCCCGGTTCGCGTGTGGTCAATCCCAACGCCGGCTCCCGCGCTCCCTACAATGTCGACAACTTTCCCTGGATTCTTGATCCGGCCTATGCCGCCCGTTCGCAGCAGGTCCGCGACAACAAGGAGTGTGACCCCCGTCTGTTCATATGCGCAGGTCAGCCCTATTTCGACACATTCAAGGATGCCCGAGGCCGTGTGACCTACTACGACCGCTCGCCAGAGGCCACCGGACTCGGTTTCGACAGCCACTACTATTTTTCGCCCCGCAAGTTCACCAATACTGACGGCATCGAGAGCGCGCTCAACTTCTCGAGCGGAGCCAATCTCCCCGTAGTACGTCTGGCCGACCTCTACCTGCTCTATGCCGAATGTATTAAGGACACCAATCCCTCCGCCGCACTCGAATATGTGAACAAGGTGCACCGCCGTGCCTACGGAGCCAATCCGGAAGCCGCATCACCTTATGACTACACCTCGCTGACAGCCACCACCTGTGCCGCCACGTGGGAACCCACCGATGTACTGGCCAAAGACGTCATAAAATATGAACGCTGGGCCGAACTCTTCGGCGAAGGTCAATGGTGGTACGACGTGCGCCGCTACGAAATTCTCGAGAACGAGATGAAGGTCTACAAAAACACCCGCTACGGCAAACTCCAGTATCTCGGCGAACGCTGCTACGCACAGCCTATCCCCCTCACCGAGATAGAGCGCTACAACGGCAACCTGCCGCAGAACTACAACTATTAAACAGCGTCCTAACGTCCTGACGCGGAGGCGGTCGATGACCGTCTCCGCTTTTTTGTCACCCGATATTTTGGAAAGGCGCGGAGAAAGCCGTAACTTTGCTAAAGTTAAACTAACAGACCCCATCACTTCCGGATATAACAATGCACCCTTTCGTACATCTTCACGTTCACACGCAGTATTCCGTTCTTGACGGTCAGGCCTCCATCAACTCGCTTGTTGACAAAGCCATGGCCGACGGGATGCCGGGCATAGCCATCACCGACCACGGCAACATGTTCGGCATAAAGGAATTTTTCAACTATGTGAACAAGAAGAACGGCAAGACTCAGGGAGCCATCAAGGACGCCAGGAAAGCCCTTGACGCCACCGACGATCCGGCAGAGAAGAGCCGTCTCGCCGACGAAATCGCGGCACTGGAGAAAAAGATATTCAAACCGATATTCGGATGCGAGGTGTATGTGGCCAATGAGTCGCTACTCACCCACACCGACAAGGATGACCGAGGACGCCACCTTATAATACTGGCGAAAAACGAGAAAGGCTACCATAACCTTGTAAAGATCGTGTCAAGGGCATGGACCGAAGGCTTCTACTCCCATCCGCGTACCGACAAAGCAGATATCGAGGCTCACAAAGAGGGTCTTATAATATGTTCGGCATGCCTCGGCGGCGAGATTCCGCGCCTTATCCACCGTGGCGAGATCGACGAGGCAGAGAAGCAGGTGCGATGGTGGAAGAGTGTATTCGGCGACGACTATTATATCGAGCTACAGCGCCACAAGGCCACAGTGCCGCGTGCCAACCACGAGACCTACGTCATACAGGAGGAGGTGAACAAGGAGCTTATCCGCATCGCCCGCAAATATGACATCAAGATAATCTGCACCAACGACGTACACTTCACGAACGAGGAGGACGCCGAAGCCCACGAGCGCCTCATCTGTGTGTCGACCGGCAAGAAACTCGCCGACGAGGGACGCATGCTCTATTCCAAGCAGGAATGGATGAAGACCACCGAGGAGATGAACGCCGTTTTCGCCGATCTCCCCGAGGCGTTGGAAAACACCATGGAGATTCTCGATAAAGTAGAGACCTACAATATCGACCATGCGCCCATCATGCCGTTCTTCGCGATTCCGGAGGAATTCGGCACAGAAGAGGAATACCGCAGCCGGCTGACCGAAGAGGATCTCTACAACGAGTTCACTCAGGACGAGAACGGCAACGTGGTACTCTCACGCGAGGAGGGGGAGAAAAAAATCAAGAAACTCGGCGGTTACGACAAGCTATACCGCATAAAGTTCGAGGCCGACTATCTGGCCAAACTCGCATACGAGGGAGCCGAACGCCGCTATGGCTCCCCCCTTTCCGATGAGTTGCAGGAACGCATAAAATTCGAGCTGTACATAATGAAGACGATGGGTTTCCCCGGCTACTTCCTTATCGTGCAGGACTTCATCAACGTTTCGCGCGAGAAACTCGGCGTTTCGGTCGGCCCCGGTCGAGGTTCGGCCGCCGGTTCGTGTGTGGCCTACTGTCTCGGCATAACCCAGATCGACCCTGTGAAGTACGACCTGCTGTTCGAGCGCTTCCTCAACCCTGACCGTATCTCCCTCCCTGATATCGACGTCGACTTCGACGATGACGGACGCGCCCGCGTGCTGCAATACGTCACAGACAAATATGGAGCCGACAACGTGGCCCATATCATCACCTACGGCACCATGGCTGCCAAATCGGCGCTGAAAGACGTGGCCCGCGTGGAGGGGCTCTCCATCCCCGAGAGCGACCGTCTGACCAAGATGATACCTCGCCGTATGCCCGAGGTCAACGGAAAGGAACTCAAGCCCACCCTCTCCAACTGCTACCAGTACGTGCCCGAATTCCAGACCGAGATGACCAATCCGGATCCCGTCGTACGCCGTACGCTCAAGTATGCCGGCGAACTCGAAGGAAACGTGCGCAACATCGGCGTGCATGCCTGCGGCGTGATTATCTGCCGCGACAAGATCTCCGACTGGGTACCGGTATCGACTGCTGTCGACAAACTCGAAGGCAAACTTCTGGTGACCCAGTACGAAGGACGCGTGATCGAGGAGACCGGACTCATAAAGATGGACTTCCTGGGTCTGAAGACCCTCTCCATCATAATGGATGCCGTGAAGAACATCGAACAGACCACCGGCGTGAAAATCGATATGGAGAAAATCCCTATCGATGACAAAAAGACCTACCAGCTCTACTGCGACGGCCGTACCGTCGGCACGTTCCAGTTCGAGTCGGCCGGCATGCAGAAATATCTTCGCGAGCTCCAGCCCTCAACATTCGAGGATCTCATAGCCATGAACGCCCTCTACCGTCCGGGGCCTATGGACTATATTCCGGAATTCATCTCCCGCAAACACGGAAAGACACCGATCGTGTACGACATCCCCGTGATGGAGAAGTACCTCAAGGATACCTACGGCGTAACCGTGTATCAGGAGCAGGTCATGCTCCTGTCGCGACTGCTGGCCAACTTCACGCGCGGCGAGAGCGATACCCTGCGTAAAGCAATGGGTAAGAAACTCATCGAGAAGATGAACCACCTCAAGGGGAAATTCCTCGAAGGTGGACAGGCCAACGGGCATGATCCGCAGGTACTGGAAAAAATCTGGGCCGACTGGGAGAAATTCGCATCCTACGCCTTCAACAAAAGTCACGCCACATGCTACTCATGGGTGGCGTTCCAGACGGCATACCTCAAGGCGAACTATCCCGCGGAATATATGGCAGCAGTGCTGTCGCGCAACCGTTCCGACATCAACAAGCTCACCACTTTCATGGACGAGTGCAAGGCCATGAAGATCCAGGTCAAAGGGCCTGACATCAACGAATCGGTCAACGACTTCGGTGTGGACTCCAAGGGGAACATCCGTTTCGGCCTCGCCGCGATAAAGGGCGTGGGCGACAATGTGGTCTCGGCTATCCTTTCCGTACGTAAGGAAGGGGGACCGTTCAAGGATCCCTACGATTTCGCGGAACGTGTGCCCGGGCAATATGTCAACCGCCGCACTCTCGAATCACTCGTCCTTGCCGGAGCTTTCGACTGCTTCCCGGAGATAAAGCGCGAGGACTATTTCGAGAAAAACAACCGCGACGAATCCTTCTCCGAGCAGCTTCTCCGCTACGGGCAGCTCTTCCAACAGGCGCAGCAGGACCGTACGGCATCTCTTTTCGGCGACATGGACCAGGAATTCAACACCGCCGGCCGGCCGCCGGTACGTTCAGCCTCTCCGTGGGTCGACGCCGTCAAGCTCGAAAAGGAGCGCGAACTGGTGGGAATGTTCCTCTCCGCACACCCGCTCGACACCTATTACATGGAGCTCAACTACGGCATGACAACGATCAAGGAACGCCTGGAGGCTCCTGTCGAAGAGGGTCGTGAACTCACTTTCGGGGGTATGGTGACACGCTTCGAAAGCCGTGCGG
>URZG01000080.1 GCA_900552325.1 uncultured Porphyromonadaceae bacterium
CAGAAGACCTTCAGGTCAGCGAGAACGGCCAGATCCTGCTTGTGAACCGAGGCAAGAAAGGTGCAGCCATCGTCAACATTTCCTCTCAGGCTAATTTCGTGGATCTCCCCACCGGCCTGCCCAACGGAACCTATCACGATAAAGTGCATAATGTGGAATTCAAGGTGAAGAACGGCCGTCTCAAAGGCGCCGCAGCTCCTCACCGCACCTACATTCTGGAAAAATAACCGATCCCTAACCGGATAAAAATAAAACGTCGGAGTCCTTTCTCCGGCGTTTTATTTTTACCATTATGAGAACAACATATATTTTATCCCGTTAATAATTTTATATGTTGATTGAAAATTTGCAAATACATGTCAAAGTAGTTAACTTTGTGAAAGAATGAGCGACACTGACGGCAAGAAAATCAAACACGGATATGATGCGCAGGACGCACATGATAAGAAAACGGGGCTGTTAGGCAGACTCGTTTCCAAAGTCACGACCTTTTACGAGTACATTATGGGCGGGGTGTGGAGCGACACCCGCGGTTCATGGAAGATAAATATCCTGAAGACCATGAGTCTGACGGTAAAATCTTTTTTTAACGCCGATTTGCAGATCAGGGCAGCCGCTCTTACTTACCAGACCGTACTTGCCATTGTCCCGGCATTGGCCATGCTTTTTGCCATAGGGAGGGGCTTCGGGTTCCAGAACTTGCTTAAAAGTCAGCTGTTCAGTTATATGCCCGCACAGAAAAGTGCATGGGAGCAGGCATTTAAATTTGTAGACTCATATCTCGCTCAGGCTTCTGAAGGGATTTTCGTGGGGATCGGCATACCGTTCTTGTTGTGGACTCTTATCTCACTGGTATCGAATGTGGAGGAATGTTTCAATAAGATCTGGGGAGTACCGAGAGGCAGATCGCTATGGCGCAAGATCACTGATTATACCGCGATATTTCTGATTCTGCCCGTGCTGATGATATGCTCGAGCGGCATTACTGTATTTATGTCCTCTACCTTACAGGCTACCCTGCCGTTCGACTTTATGTCGCCGGTTATAGGCTGGTTGCTTGACGGCGCGTCGCTGGTTCTGACATGGCTGTTTTTCGCTGGAGCCTATATGCTGATCCCCAACACCAAAGTGTACTTCAAAAATGCGTTGGTGGCAGGTATACTCGCAGGTTCCGCATTTATGATATTGCAATGGCTTTTTGTATCGGGGCAGATTTATGTCACCAAGTACAATGCCGTTTACGGTTCTTTTTCTTTGCTCCCATTGCTTCTTATCTGGTTGCAGCTTGTATGGCTCATCACACTGACCGGAGCATTGGTTTGTTATTCATCCCAGAATATTTTCCAGTTCAGCTTCTCAAATGAGATTGCAGGAATCTCCAACGATTATCGCTGGAGAATAACCATGGCGGTTTTGTCTGCGGTAGTGTCTCGTTTTATGGAGGAGAAAAAGCCGTTGGCCGACCGCGATCTTGCCAACACATACGGATTGCCGCTGACTCTCGTCACCGATTCGGCAAACATGTTGGTGGAATGTGGCCTGTTGCAGCGTGTGGTGATAGGGAAAGAGACTGACGTTTTCGGTCTTTCTCCCGCCAAGGATCCGATGAACATCACGGTAGCTCAGGCCATCGAAATAATCAATACGCATGGCAACAGAGGGTTTATCCCCGGTTTTGACAAGCGATTCGGTTCGGTAAACGCCATTATCGACAAGGTGGAAAAAGCTACCGGCGAAACAACATCCGGAATATGGCTATACCAGCTTGATGTCAGGAATGTATTGCACGGAAAATAATGAATTATCTCTATTGTTAACCTATAATTTAATTATTCAAACCAGAATGAAAACTCAGATTGCTACTGAAAAGGCTCCGGGCGCGATCGGCCCTTATAGCCAGGCTATCGACTGCGGTCCGTTTGTTTATGCCTCCGGACAAATTCCTCTCAATCCTGTTACAGGAGAAATTCCCGAAGGGATCAAGGCTCAGACCGAACAGTCTCTCGCCAATGTGAAAGCCATTATGGAGGCTGCCGGACTGTCTATGAAAAATATCGTCAAGACCACCGTGTTCCTCGCCGACATGGGCGATTTCGGTGCGATGAACGAAGTGTATGCCCAGGCATTCGAGGCTCCCTATCCGGCTCGCTCCGCAGTGGCCGTGCGCACTCTTCCCAAGAACGTTCTCGTGGAAATTGAGGTCATAGCCGTGAAAGAACTCTGATAAGAACCACGCATCTTGATAAAGCACGCCGCCCGGAAATCGGGCGGCGTGCTTTTTTTAACTTAAATACAACTTTTTTACAGACAGTGTTGTTCTATGAATAAAACAGTAAAAAAAAACGGAATCACAAACCAACTATTTAGATATGAAAAAAGCGATTATTATGCTGGCTGTTATTTTGGGTTGTATGTCAGCCTCGGCTCAGCAGGTGAACAAGAACGAGCTCAAACAGCTCCAGGCTTTCCTGACACAGAATTCCGAAAAAGAGGGTACCAATGCCCAGGCACTCGGTATCACCGATATGAAGAATCCTTCGGCATGGGAAGGTGTTAAAGTTGAAAACGGCCATGTCACATCCATCGAATGGAAAGACAAAAAACTTGCCGGCACTCTCAATCTGAGCGGTTTTACCGCACTCACGACTCTTGACGTATCGCGTAACAGCCTTACCGGTCTCAATGTATCGGGCGATGCTGCTCTCAGCGATCTGAACGCTTCGCGCAACCGTATTACCTCCGCCGATCTTGACGGATGCACCGGTCTGGTGAATGTGAAAATCTACAAAAACCGGCTCACGGATTTTGAGATTTCCGCCACTCCGATGATCAAGAATCTCAACGTCTCCAACAACTATCTGGTAGATCTGAATGTTTCCAATTCCTCAACCCTCGAGACACTCAACTGCCAGGGTAACCACCTGGAGAATCTTACCGTGGATTATTGCACTGCCCTCAAGAATCTCTATTGCGGTTACAACAAGCTCACGACCCTCACATTGGCCGGCGTGGAGAAACTGCAGAACCTCAATGTGGATGACAACGAGATCACGAATCTCATTGTCAGCGGTCTCCCCTCACTCAGCTCGTTTATCTGCTCCGACAACAACATGCAGTCATTGGCAATGCGCGACTGCACCTCTCTTCTCGACCTGGTATGTTCCTACAATGATCTCACCTCTCTGACTGTTGAGAACTGCCCGCAGATTCTCTTCGTGGACTGCTCTTACAACGACCTTACCGAACTGAATCTCTCCAACCAGACCTTCCTTCAGCGTCTGCTCTGCGACAATAACGAACTGACTATGCTCGACGTTTCATTCGACCAGGCTCTTACCTATGTGAACTGCCGCTACAACCGTATTGTCGACTTCCGCACCATAGGCTGCAACAACCTTTCGATGGTAGCATGCCAGTGGAACTATTGATTCTGTCTTTATAATACAAACAGATAAAACACCCGCAGGGGGAACGGAGTCCCGTTCCCCCTGCGGGTGTTTTATCTCGAACTGATTTTAGGAGATACGGCTCAGATCAGATGTCGGTGGAAACAATGCATGCAGTTCCGGAAGAATCATTGCGTGGGAGCCGGCACAAAGCCCCTCATCGGAATCAAGAAGATTCTCCACCTCCGATCGGGCCGTCTGCACGAGTTGTCCGTCGGTTGCGAGATTGGCGATGCGGAGATCAAGAGGTATTCCTGATTGCATGGTTCCCTCGATATCTCCGGGACCACGCATTTTAAGGTCTGCTTCGGCGATGACAAATCCGTCAGTCGTGGAGGTCATCAGCTCAAGACGCTTGCGGGTATCTCCGGAAATCCTGGTTTTGGTCATGAGAATGCAATAACTCTGGTCAGCGCCGCGCCCTACCCTGCCACGCAACTGGTGTAGCTGCGAAAGTCCGAACCGTTCGGCGTTCTCTATTACCATTACCGAGGCATTCGGCACATTCACACCGACTTCGATTACTGTCGTGGCAACAAGGATCTGGGCTTCCCGCGATGCGAACCGGTTCATCTGGTACTCTTTTTCCGCAGGTTTCATTCTCCCGTGGACCATCGCAATCTCATAATTCGGAAAGGCCTCGCGAACGAAATCATATCCTTCCTGAAGGGATTGCAGCTGCAGTTTCTCATTCTCCTCTATGAGCGGGAATACGATATAGGCCTGCCGTCCCAGCGCAAGTTGTCTTCCGACGGCTTTGAGCACATCCATCCTTTGCTGCTCATATCTGAGAAGAGTCGTGACCGGTTTCCTGCCTGGAGGAAGTTCGTCTATTACCGACACATCAAGGTCGCCGTAGAGAGTCATGGCCAGTGTGCGCGGAATTGGAGTGGCTGTCATAACCAATACATGCGGCGGCATTGTGTTCTTGGCCCATAACCGTGCGCGCTGCATAACTCCGAATCGGTGCTGCTCATCGATTACGACCAATCCGAGATCACGGAACCTCACTCGTTCCTCTATCACGGCATGTGTTCCCACAAGGATATGGAGAGAACCGTCAAGCAGCTGACTGTCGATTTCGGCTCTTGCCTTGGCCCGGGTGGAACCCGTGAGCAACCGCACATTGATGCCGAGTGGAGCCGCCATCTCCCTCAGCGACTCGTAATGTTGAGTCGCAAGGATTTCTGTCGGAGCCATAATGCACGCCTGAGTGCCGTTGTCAAGGGCAATGAGCATCGTCATCAGCGCCACGATAGTCTTGCCGGATCCCACATCACCCTGAAGAAGACGGTTCATCTGACGCCCTGAACCGAGATCGGCCCTGATCTCTTTCATTACTCTTTTCTGTGCTCCCGTCAGGGGAAAAGGCAATGTCTGCGAATAAAAGTTGTTGAAAAAGTGGCCTATGCGTGGGAATATACGCCCCTTGTTGAGAGCCGAGCGCCGGTTCCCGGAAAGTAATATCTTTATCTGGAGATAGAAAAGTTCCTCGAATTTCAACCGCTCTCTTGCCCGCTGCAGCATTTTATGGTCCGGCGGATTGTGAATCCATTGCAGCGACTCCGGTTTTGAAGCGAACCGATATTTCGCCCGAATATCATTCGGCAGCGTTTCTTCTATGGATCGCCCGTAGACTGACAGTGCGGTCTGCACCCATTGGAATATTGATCTTGAGCTTATGGAACTGTTCCGCAGTTTTTCCGTAAGCGGATAAACGCCTCTCAGCCCCTGATTGGCCGTAACCGATCCGGTCTTCTCGATTTCAGGATGTACTATGCTCCAATGGCCGTTGAAGCTCTGTGCTTTGCCGAAAAGTATGTATTCCACTCCGGGATTATAAGCCTGGCGTATGGTTTTTATTCGTCTGAACCAGACCACTTCCATTGTGCCGGTACCGTCGGTAAACAGACCGACGAGACGTGCTTTCGCCCCTTCTCCCGCTGTCGTGAAACTTACGAACCGACCCTTGACCTGTACGGATGGCATCTCGCCGCAGAACGAGGAAATCGGATAGATATGCTGGCGGTCCACATATTCCCTCGGGAAAAAGTGCAGCAGATCGTGAACTGAATTTATATTCAGCTCACTGCGCAGGAGGTTGGCCCGCGCCGGCCCTACCCCTTTCACGAACTGCACGTCGGTTTTCCTCAGATCAGGCATCGGGCTATTTTCAGATCCTCGGGATTGGTGATCTTTATATTCCGCGGCGAACCGTTTACCAGCACGATATTTGAAAAACCGGCGGCAGTAAGCACCGACGCGTCATCTGTAAAACTATTGTCGTACGGTAGTCCGTATGCCTCGCGCATGCGCCATAGGGTACTCCCCTGAGGAGTCTGTACCGCACGGTATTCCGAACGGTCTACCGGCTCGGAACCTATACCGTCCTCATCCATCTTGCGCAGAGAGTCGGTCACCGGCACCACCGGGATGGCTCCGTCGGTATTCAATGTGGCCCGCACTACGTTCCTTACAGTCTCCTCCCCGACCAAAGGACGAGCTCCGTCGTGTACGAGTACGACAGCGGAGGCAGGCATATCTTTGGGAATCGAGTCCAACGCATTTTTCACTGATTGCCATCGCGTCTCGCCGCCACATACAATCCGCGACGCATCTTCGGCGGTAATATATCGGCTCAATAGTTTTCTCCATCGGTCAAAATCCCTCGCCGGCAAAACGTATATGGTTCTTACCGATTCAACAGCCTGCGCTATACGGCGTGCGGCCATAACGCACACCGGGATTCCCTCAAGGTCAAGAAACTGTTTCGGCGTCTCTCCGCCGAAACGGCTGCCTGAACCGGCGGCGACAATTATGGATATAACTTCTGGCATCTTTTCAGTGAATTTTTGCTGTAAAATTAAACATTCTCCCTCAGATAAGCAAAAAAACTCATTTTTAGGTTCTCGAAGGAGGGAGGCATAATATTTTTAATGATTTAGTAGATGATTAAGATGGAAATAATTAGTACCTTTGCAAACTATTCCGGAGGTCCGTATCTCCGGGGATTTTTCTCTTTTTGAATGGAACAGAACGAAAAGCAGGAATTACTTGACAAACGTTACCTACGCATGGCTACGATATGGGCTGAAAACTCCTATTGCGTGCGCCGGAAAGTGGGAGCCATAATCGTGAAGAATTCGATGATTATTTCCGACGGATTCAACGGCACCCCTTCGGGTTTCGAGAATGTCTGTGAGGATGATTCGGGCGCTACTATTCCGTATGTGCTGCATGCAGAGGCCAACGCTATAACCAAAGTGGCCAGAAGCAACAATTCGTCGGACGGTGCCACTCTCTACATCACCGCCTCACCTTGTATGGAGTGTTCCAAACTCATTATACAGGCAGGTATAAGACGCGTCGTCTTTCATGAACTGTACCGTATCACCGACGGCATCGACCTGTTGCGTCGAGCCAACGTGGAGTGTGTGCACATCCCCGACCTGAACAACTGATTATCTCTTGCTGAAAGGCATTTCCTATGAATTCTCTTAAGAAAGCGTCCTTATGGCTGCCGCTGATAGTGGCCATATCCTTTATCGCAGGTTTCCTCACTTCATCACTGTTGAATTCCGGCAACTCTCCGTCGGCCACACAGAAGAAATTCCAGACTGCGATGAACCTTATCAAGAACGACTATGTGGATGAGGTTGATCTCGATTCTCTGCTGGAACGCACATTGCCGTCCCTGCTCACGACCCCCATTCGGCATATATTCCGGCCAGTGATCTGCAGGCGGTGAATGATGAGCTCGACGGCTCATTCTGCGGCGTCGGCATACAGTTCATGCTCAATAACGACACAATCTCGATCATAGAAGTTATTCCGGGAGGTCCCTCCGAAAAAGTAGGACTCAAACCCGGCGACCGCATAATCAAGGTTGACGGAGAGAACGTCGCCGGCACGGGCATAACCAACGAACAGGTATTGAAAATGCTCCGTGGCGACCGCGGCTCCAAGGTAACACTCGGGGTGAAACGTCAGAACTCCAAAAAGACATTGTCATTCGAGGTGACTCGCGGAGACATTCCCGTGACATCGGTCGATGCCGCCTATATCATCGAACCCGGCAAGGGATATATCAAGGTCAATAAATTCGGGCGCACGACCTACGATGAGTTCTGGCAGGCCCTCAATACTCTGCGACAGGAAGGCGCCGAGGATTTCATAATCGATCTGCGCGGCAATACCGGCGGATACATGGAGATCGCTTTCCAGATGGTCAATGAATTCCTCCACAAAGGGGAGCTGATCGTATCCACAAAAGGACGTGATTTCTACAGTTCCTCCACTGTGGTGGCCGACGGGACCGGCGCCTTCGGTGATGCAAGGGTTGCCGTCCTGCTTGACGAATATTCGGCTTCGGCTTCGGAGATCTTCGCTGGAGCTATCCAGGATAATGACCGTGGCCTTGTGATCGGCCGCCGTTCGTTCGGCAAAGGTCTCATACAGCGTCAGTCGGTGCTCCCCGACAGTTCCGCGATCCGTCTCACCGTAGGCCGGTACTATACACCTTCCGGACGTTGCATACAGAAGGATTATTCCAATCTGTCGGCCTATGAACACGATATTCTTGACAGATACACCCGAGGCGAGATGTTCTCCGAGGACTCGGTTAAGCTCAACAAGGATCTCGCGTTCCGTACACGTACCGGACGTATCGTTTACGGTGGCGGAGGAATTATGCCGGATATATTCGTGCCCAACGACACATCCGGCATCACATCCTATTATATAAATGTGGCCAACGCCGGGCTTCTCCAGAAATTCGCGTTCGCGTATGTCGACGAGCATCGTGCCGCACTGTCTAAGGCAAAGGATGTGGATACACTGCTTGCTATGTTGCCTGATGATGATACCCTTCTGCGCCAGTTTGTCGGCTTCTGCGTGAACAACGGCATTGCAGCCCGCTGGTACTATATCAACATTTCGCACGATTTGATTGTTAATCAACTGAAAGCGCTGATTGCGCGTGATGCG
>URZG01000081.1 GCA_900552325.1 uncultured Porphyromonadaceae bacterium
ACAACAACCTTTTCGGCAAGAACGGCCAGAGCCGTTTTGACTGCGCCTGGAAGATAGGCATAGGTTTCCCCTGGGAGAACATGATGCTGGGGCTCGACGCCTCGATCGGGATGACCGACCTGCTGCGCACCCCCATGTCTTTCCGCGAGAACCGCGTTTCGGTCACCTTCACCTACTACCTGTAAATCTCGTCAGCCCCATAGCGGGTGTGTCAAAAACGATTTTTGATGTAGGGACGCTCCGTGGAGCGTCCGCACAAATACCGGCTGATCACAATCTGTCCGCGGACGCTCCACGGAGCGTCCCTACAGTTTGATAAGATCAGGCAATTTTGATACCCCCCTCCATTAAGCGGTTTACGTCAATTTCGATACACCTCCCTGCCAATACCCGGATGGCTACTCTTGCCTCTTGCCTCTTGCCTCTTGCCTCTTGCCTAACACCCTTTCAGCAGGAAGCGGGGATGGGAATAGACGAATGTGACCAGCGAGAGCGAGGCCAGGCGCGTGATGGCGTCCTCGGCCTCGGCGCGTGATATGTGGGCGGTGATATGGAAAGTGTCGGGGTCCACGGTGTCGTTCGCCCGGAGCAGATGTAGGAGCGCCTGTTCGGCTTCGCTGAAGCGCAGCAGCGCCGGGGCGCCGGAGGCGACGCGCTGCCATGCGCGGACCATAAGCGGGGGTACGGCAATGTTCTCGTCGGCCACGCGGTAATAGGCTTTCATGCGGTTCCCCTCCTCCCGTACCGACACGGGGCGCACTTCGGCGCGCGGTATCTCGGCGACATATACCACCGCCCCCTCGTCGCAGCGGTAAGCGGTGAACTCCACCTTCACCGAGGGGCGGCAGAAGGTCTCGGCCGCGGCCTCGATCATATACAGATCCTCCTCGGAGCGTACCCCGGCGATGGCGCCGTTGTCTTTCACGCCGATAAGGAGGCGTCCGCCGTCGTTGTTGGCGAAAGCGGATATAGAGCGCGCTATCTTGCGGGCGTCGGAGATCTGGAACTTGAAATCCTGGTGCTCGTGTTCCCCCTCCTGTATCAGGCGGCTTATGAAATATTTCCCTTTTATGGCCTTGAGGTCCTTCATTCCTCGGAGGGATATTCAGTGGCGGGGGAGGGGAGGACCTCTTCAAGATAAGTGGCGGCGGCTCGGCGCGCCTCGTCGAGGTCCATGAACGAGTAGTTGCCGCAGTCGCGCGGTGTGGCGCCGGGTATGTCGGCCTCGGTGCCGGGGAACCCGGCGATGAATGTGAAAGTCTCGCGCAGCAGCCCGAGAATGTCGGCGCTCTCCAGTTCCCCCTGGAGTATGAGGTAATTTCCGGTGCAGCACCCCATCGGCCCCCAGTAGACGACCCTGGGTGCCCACTCCGGATGGTTGCGCAGGAAGGTGGCGGCCAGGTGCTCCATGGCGTGCAGTCCGCGCGGTGATATGGCCTCCTGCCGGTTGGGGAGGGTCATGCGCACGTCGAAAGTCGTCAGACAGTCGCCCGCAGGGGTGTAGTCGCGGCGCGACACGTAGACACCGCGCTCCAGGCGGTTATGGTCGATTGTGAACGAGGGGATCTTTTTCATCAGGCGAGGCATTTGTGGAGTACGTCGAAAGTGGCTGCCGGGGCGTCGTTCCAGAAGTTGAGATACTGGTCGAGGTGGTCGTCGGCGCCCGGATAGTCGCTCACCACGCGGATCATGGCGAAAGGCACTCCCATGCGGTGGCATACCTGGGCAATGGCTCCCGATTCCATATCTACGGCTATGGCGTCGGGATGGAGGTCGAGGATGCGTGCCAGTTCACCGGGAGTATCCACGAACATGTCGCCCGAGGCCACAAGGCCGTGGCGCAGCTCTTTCATTTCATTCAGGGCCGGAAGCATGGCGTTGCCGGGAGCGCACGAGAAGCGCGCGGGGAATCCCTGCACCTGTCCGCGTTCGTTGCCCGGACCGCACCACACGTCGTGGTAGGCCACCTCGTCGGCCACCACCACGTCGAGGATACCCGCTCCGCGGCCTGTGCCTCCGGCGATGCCGGTATTGACCACCAGGTCGGGGGAGAAAGTCTTGATAAGGGTGAGGGCGCCTATGGCGGCGTTGACCTTGCCGATGCCGCACTGCATGGCGGCCACGGAGTGAGAGCCGAGAGTTCCGGTGTATAACGTCACGCCGTCGGTCACGTTCTCGCGCACATCGGTCATGGAGTGCAGCAGATGGTCGAGTTCGGCCTGCATGGCCACTATTATTCCTGTTTTCATGATGCAAAGTTAGCGCTTCCGGCGAAATTTTTTTGTGTGAAAAGTGAAAAAAAGGTTACTTTTGTGTTTATATAACATAAGCGTTGACGCTACCCGTTTCGCCGGGCTGGCGGCTGGCTGTTATTTCTGTAACTTATAAACGTTTCCGCTATGAATTATAAAGCCAATGGGGCTGTGGCCCTGCTTATTTTCGTGCTGGGTGTGCTGGTGCTGATTTATGATAATTCCGATATAAGCCGTGCCGTGCTGATTGTCTGTGGGGTGGCGTTCTTCGTGCCGGGCCTGGTGTCGGTGCTCGGGTCGTTATACCGCGGTCACCGCAAGGGGGTGGCGCTGAGAGCCGAGGCAGAGGCAATAGAGAAGGGAGACAAGAAAAAGGAGGTCGCGGCCCAGAATAAGGTGCGGCGCCTCCCGTCGGGAATATCGCGCGCGATCAGTCTGATCTGTGGATTCGGCGGCATGGGGCTGGGTGTGTGCATCTGGCTTATGCCCGATGTGTTTCAGCCGGTGGTGGTGTGGCTTTTCGCCATCCTGCTGATTATAGGGGGCGTCTATCAGCTGGCGCTCATGACCTCGCGCAGCCGTGAGGTCGGTTATCCGGGTTCCCTTCTCGTGGGGCCGTTGGTAATTCTTGCCGCCGGGGTGGTGCTGATATGTGTTGACTACTTCCATCATTACGGGCAGGGATTCGAACGCAACGAGTTCTGGATGATGACCATCACCGGTGTGTGCATGCTACTCTACGGTATCGTAGGGTGTATTATGGCATATATGGCGGGAAGCCACCATCATAAGGTGGCGAAAGCCGCAAAGGCCGCTGCCAAGGCCGCCGAAGAGAAAACCGCCGAACCCGAAAAGGGGAACGACGGTTCTGTAAAGGTCGGTGACGGAAAAGTCGACGGCAAACTCGCCTCCGCGCTGAAGCTCTCCGGCGATTCCGAAGATAAACCTGCCGCCGAACCCTCGGCCGAATAGTTCTCATCCGCGGTGTGTGGCACCGGTTATTTGCGGGCGGTGTAGATGGCGCAGACCCCGAGGGTGAGGGGGCGCAGACGCGCCTCGCCGAGGCCGGCCTCCGTCAGTAGGGCGAGCATCGCCTCGCCTGAGGGCATGGCGGCTATCGACTGAGGAAGGTAGGTATAGGCACGCGGGTCGGAGGAGATGAGCCGCCCCACGAGGGGTATTATGCCGCGGGTGTAGATATTGTAAAAGGGACGCACGAGGGGCGAGCCGGGCACGGCCAGCTCAAGGATGCACAGCACCCCTCCGGGGCGCAGCACCCTTGCCATTTCGGCATATCCGCGGGCGAGACTCTCGAAGTTGCGCACGCCGAAAGCCACTGTGATCGCGTCGAATGTGTTGTCGCCGAAGGGGAGCGAAAGGCAGTCCCCTTTTTCAAGGGTCACACGGGAGGCGAGGCCGGCTTTCTCCACTTTTTTTCTGCCGATGGCGAGCATCTGCTCCGAGAGGTCGATGCCGGTGACGGTGGCCCCGGGCACGGCGTGTGCCAGAGTTATGGCGAAGTCGCCGGTGCCGGTGGCCACGTCGAGAATCCGGTGCGGATTCTCCGCGGCCACAAGGCGCACGGCCTTGCGGCGCCACGACCGGTCGATGCCGAGTGTCATCAGCCGGTTCATGGTGTCGTAGGCGGGTGCGATGGAGTCGAACATGGCCTCCACCTGGCCGGTTTTTCCGGCGGCGGAGTCGTAGGGTTTTACCTTTTCAGCGTCGATCTGCACGGCACGGAGTTAATCAGTTGTCGAGACGGTCAAGGCAGTCGAGCACGTTCTTCTCGATGCGCGCGGTGAGATCGGCCGAGTCGGCGGGCTCGAACTTGCGGCCTGTGATGTGCTCGTAGAGCTCGATATAGCGCTCCGATACCTGACGGCAGAACTCGTCGGTCATCTCGGGCACCTGCTGCCCCTCTTTGCCCATGAAGCCGTTCTCGATGAGCCACTGGCGCACGAACTCCTTGGAGAGCTGGCGCTGGGGCTCCCCTTTGGCGAAGCGTTCCTCGTAGCCGTCGGCGTAGAAGTAGCGCGAGGAGTCGGGGGTGTGGATCTCGTCGATGAGGATCACTTTGCCGTCGCGTTTGCCGAACTCATATTTGGTGTCGACGAGGATAAGCCCCTTTTCGGCGGCCATTTCGGTGCCGCGGCGGAAGAGAGCGCGGGTGTATTCCTCCATCTTCGCGTAGTCCTCCTCGCTTACGAGGCCCTGGGCGATGATCTCCTCGCGGGAGATATTCTCGTCGTGTCCCTCGGCGGCTTTGGTGGTGGGAGTGATGATGGGTTCGGGGAAACGTTCGTTCTCTCGCATCCCTTCGGGGAGTTTCACGCCGCAGAGCTCGCGTGCGCCGGCGGCATATTCGCGCCATGCGCTGCCGGTGAGGTAGCCGCGGATGATCATCTCCACGGGGAAACCCTCGCAGCGGTAACCGGCCGATACCATCGGGTCGGGAGTGCCGAGGAGCCAGTTGGGCACCAGATCGGCGGTCGACTGCAGGAAATAGGCGGCGATCTGGTTGAGCACCTGACCCTTGAAGGGGATACCCTTGGGGAGTATCACGTCGAAGGCCGAGATACGGTCGGTGGCCACCATCACGAGGAGGTCATTGTTGATTGTGTACACGTCGCGGACCTTGCCGTGGTATTCGGCAGTCTGGCCCGGGAATCGGAAGTCGGTTTTTACAAGAGTTTCCATTTATGTGATAATGATTGAATTTCTGATTACCGCCGGCAAAGGGGAAGGCCTGGGGTGGCGTTAGTGGCTTTAAGGGCTTTAAAGTCATTAAGGTCGTTAAGGACTTTAAGGTCATTAGGGACTTTAAGGAAGCCGGAGCGCCCGACGTTGCAACGCTGCTACTCGGCTCTCTCGCCTCTTGCCTCTTGCCTCTCGCCTTTGTTGTTCTCGCCTTTGTTGTTCTCGCCTTTGTTGGCCTCGTCGTAGGCCTGGTAGGCTTCGACGATGCGCTGCACGAGCTGGTGACGGACGATGTCCTTCTTGCCGAACTCCACGCGTCCGATGCCGGGGATGTCGCGCAGAATCTTCAGCGCCTGCACCAGACCCGAGCTTACCGCACGGGGAAGGTCGATCTGGGTCACGTCGCCGGTGATGATCATCTTGGCGTTCATGCCCATTCGGGTAAGGAACATCTTTATCTGGTGGGTGGTGGTGTTCTGTGCCTCGTCGAGCACGATCACGGCGTCGTTGAGGGTGCGGCCGCGCATGAAGGCCAGGGGGGCGATCTGGATGACTTTCGTCTCCATGTACTCCTTGAGTTTCATGGCGGGTATCATATCCTCCAGGGCGTCGTAGAGAGGCTGGAGATAGGGGTCGATCTTGTCTTTCATGTCGCCGGGGAGGAATCCGAGTTTCTCGCCTGCCTCCACAGCCGGACGGGAGAGAATGATTTTCTTCACCTCGCGGTTCTTGAGCATCCGCACGGCCAGGGCGATGGCCACGTAGGTCTTGCCTGTACCGGCGGGGCCGAGGGCGAAAGTGAGGTCGTTGTGGAGCACGCTCTCCACCATTTTCTGCTGGTTGGGTGTGCGGGCCGAGATGGGTTTGCCGTTGATGCCGAAGATTATCACGTCGTCCGACTTCATCTCGCGGGGTTTCTCCCCCTTCACCACGTCGAGAATCACCTCTTCGGTGAGTTTGTTGTAGCGGGCGCAGTAGGCTTCCAGCTCCTTCACTTTTTTCTCGAAGTCGGCGGTGTCGTGGTCGTCGCCTATCACCTTTATCACGGAGCCGCGGGCGGCCACGCGCAACTTCGGGAAGAGGTTGCGTATCAGTTGCATGTTGGAGTTGTTCACCCCGTAGAAACTCACCGGGTCGGCGTTGTCGATTATTACGATACGTTCTATCATAGTTGATGCTGCAAAGTTAGCAAAATTTCTCAAGAGAAAGCATCGTGCCGCGCCAAAACTCTCTCCGCTCCCTCTTTATAATCTATTAACATCCGGCGCACCCCTCCTGTTTACCCGCCCCGGTCGCAGCAGTGTGGTTTTATCCGGATATTGCCGAGGGGGCACTCATCTGAGTGATTGACATTCCCCGGCGGTAGGGTCGCGACCTGTCGCGACTGCGAGAAACGTAATACCTCGGATGTAATTGCCTGATTTTGCGGTCGCGACAGGTCGCGACCCTACTGGTGATGATTGTCGCTTACAATCGTTTATATAAGGTTTTGCATGTTCATGGATACAGAACGCGGATGCATCAAGTGAAAAAATGATGCATCCGCGTTTTATTGTTTTGCCTTCCGGAGGAAAGTCGTTATTTCTTTTTCGCCACGGCGGTGGAGTCGGCTTTGGCTTTGTCGGCCTTGTCGGCTTTCTTGTAGGCGGCGTTGAGGCCGTCGACGATCTCCTGGGTTATGTCAAGTGCCGGGTTGAAGTAGTCGCCGGGGGAGTAGACGATGATGGCGTCGTAGTGGTGGGCCTTGTTGTAGGTGGCCAGGAAGGCGTTGATCGAGTCGAGGAACACCTGCTGCTGGCGTGCGGCCTCTTCCTGGGCTTTCATCTGGAGTGAGCCGAGGTAGTTCTGCGCCTGCTGCTGTTTCTGGTTGTATACGGCCATGTCGGCGTTGTACGACGCTTCGGAGAGGTAGCCGTTGTTCTGCATCTTCTGCTGGATGTTCGATGCCAGACGCTGGAGCTCGTTGGAGCGCGAGGCTTCGGCGTTCTGGAGTTCGGTCATGGTGCGGAGGTTGACCTCGTTGAAGGTCTTCACCATCTCGTAGTTGCTCATCACCGAATCCATGTTGTAGTAGCGGATGTTGGTGGTGGGGGCGAACTTGTCGCTGTCGACCTTGGCAGTTGATTTCTTTGCTGCGTCCGCGTCCTTGTTGTCATTTTTGGAGTCTGAGCCGGAGCAACTTGCTGCCGAAAGGGCCAGCGCCACAGCAGCGACAGCAAAAGCGGTTTTTTTCATGTTCAGGCGATATATTGTAACTTTTTTATTTCTTGGTTTGTTTAGCCTTGTGGCGCAGGTGTGCCTGGCGGCGGGGAATGTCGGCCAGGTCATGGGCGTGCCCCGAGGGGAATCCTTTCTTCGGACGGAACAGCGCGTTGACTCCCAGCAGGAGGATGGCGAGCGCTACAATCGCCAGTGAAAGAAGTAAGATTTTCATCGGTCTTAGGCCATTTTGAGCGCAAATTTAAGAAAGTTGTGCCGATTATTGGCCTCATTTCAATTTTATTTTGTAACTTAGGCTCGTTAAAACAGTGTTTTTAACAGAATTTTAGTTTATCAAAGGAGTTTTAAGATGACTATCGCCCCCGGCGATTTCTCTCGCGCTCCCCAACATACTTTATTTAATTATGGAAGTAAAAGACCTTCAGCCCCAAGTGGTGTTCGGGATTTTCGATCAGATCACCCGGATTCCCCGCCCCTCGAAGAAAGAGGAGAAAATACGTAAATATCTGCTCGACTTCGCCAAGGAGCACGGTATAGAGGCCGTGGCCGACAACACCGGCAACGTCATCATGCGCAAACCCGCCACTCCCGGACACGAGAACGCCCCCACCGTGATTCTGCAGGGACACATGGATATGGTATGCGAGAGCAACGACAAGAGCTTCGATTTTGAAAACCAGCCGATACAGACTATCGTCGACGGCGAATGGGTGCGCGCCAACGGCACTACCCTCGGCGCCGACAACGGTATAGGTGTGGCCGCATCGCTGGCAATCATGGTCGACGACACTCTGCAGCACGGTCCGCTGGAAGCCCTCATCACCGTTGACGAGGAGACCGGCATGACCGGCGCCAACGGCCTGGAAAAGGGTGAGCTGAAGGGTTCGATCCTCATCAACCTCGACTCAGAGGACGACGCCGAGATCTTCGTGGGCTGCGCCGGCGGTATCGACACCGTGGCCACTTTCTCCTACGACCGCTCAATGGCCCCCCAGGATTTCCACTATTTCCGTTTCGACGTTTCCAACGGTCTGGGCGGCCACTCGGGTGGCGACATCCATCTGGGACGCGCCAACGCCAACAAGATCGTGGCCCGCTTCCTTTTCGAGCTTATGAAGAAACATGAGGTGGCCATCAGCGAGATCGACGGCGGCAACCTGCGCAATGCCATCCCCCGCGCCGCCCATGTGGTGTTC
>URZG01000082.1 GCA_900552325.1 uncultured Porphyromonadaceae bacterium
CGCGCGAAAGATATGTGAAGTAGAGGAAATAATTCGAGTCGTTCACGATGTAGGCTTCGAACTGGGTTGTATTGAGGTGTTTCAGCTCCACCGGGAGATATGCCAGGGTGAGGTTGATGCGGTTACCTGTGGCTGTCTCCTCGGTAACAGGAGCCTTGGGCTGCTCGGGCACCTGAGTGGGCACGAACTTGCTCTGCTCCTTGACCTTGACCTCCTCCTTGGCGCGGCGTGTACCTCCGAAAGCGTCGGCTCGCACGGCCTCGTCGCCGGCGGCGCGGACCACCACCAGCTCCTTCAGCAATACGGGGGTGACGAAGCCGTCCTCCTCCTCCACATGGGCTATCTGCCCGTCGATTTTCACAATCTTGCCCCCTCCGGTTGAACTGAGGAAGCGCACTATATCACCTGGTGTAGCCATAATCTATTCTTTCTTTTTGTGCAAATTTACTCATTTTTCCCCGTTTATGAGTAATTTTGCACCGATTATGAATGACATCCGCAATATCCGCATAGAAGAATTCAACTACCCGCTCCCCGACGAGCGGATAGCGCGCCACCCCCTCGAAGACCGCGCTGCCTGCAAGCTGCTCGTGCGCGACCACGACGGGGCTGTTTCCGAGCACGTTTTCTCCGAGATACCCGGGCTGCTCCCCGACGACTCCATCCTGGTCTACAACAACACCCGTGTGATCAACGCACGCCTGCGTTTCCGCAAAGGAGCCGACCATTCCGGCGCCACCATAGAGATATTCTGCCTGGAACCGCACGAACCGGCCGACTATGCCGTGAATTTCGCCACCACCGGCCGCTGCTCATGGAAATGTTTCGTAGGCAACTCCAAACGCTGGAAAGAGGGGGCGCTCACTATGCCGCTCACTGCCGGAGGACATGATTTCACACTCTCGGCCACCCGCGCCGACAAGGAGGGCAACGCCTCGATCGTCGAATTTTCATGGGACTGCCCCGAGGTGACCTTCTCGCAGATCATCGCCGCGGCGGGTGAGATCCCCATTCCCCCTTACCTCAACCGCGCCACCGAGAGTTCCGACTCCACCGACTACCAGACCGTCTATTCCCACATCGACGGATCGGTGGCCGCACCTACCGCCGGCCTTCATTTCACCGACTCTATACTGGAGGAGATTTCGGCTCGCGGCATACCGCGCCGGGAACTCACGCTGCACGTGGGCGCAGGTACCTTCCAACCCGTAAAGTCCGACGAGATAGGGGAACATGAGATGCACAGCGAATTTATCGCCGTACCCGTACCGCTCATCGAGGAACTGGCCTCCACTCCGCGGCGCGTCATCGCCGTGGGCACCACCTCGGTGCGCACCCTCGAAAGCCTCTACCACGCCGGACGCCTGATTCTCGCCGGAGAATGGAACGGCGAAGTGCCCCAATGGAGCCCCTATACTGCCAATCCCGCAGAGATGCCGGCCGTTTCCGACTCCCTCCGTGCGGTAGCCGACTACGCCACGACCCGCTGCATGGACACCTTCATGGCACAGACCCGCATCATCATCGCCCCCGGCTACGACTACAAGGTAGTGAAAGGGATGATCACCAATTTCCACCAGCCGCAGTCAACCCTGCTGCTCCTTGTCTCGGCCTTCACCGGCGGCGACTGGCGCCCGATGTACGATTTCGCCCACTCCCACGGCTTCCGCTTCCTCAGCTACGGCGACGCCTCCCTCCTGCTGTAAACACCCCTACCATCCGGGTTAAAGGTTAGAGGTTAGAATAGTCATCCGGGGTGGTCACATGCCAAGAATCAGCTTGATGGCGCCTGAGTCTCCGCGTACAAGATAGATGCCGGGAGCCGGTGCTGTTACGGTGGTGCCGTATGCAACTTTCACGCCATCAGGGCGGAGTAGCTCTATAATCGAGCCATCGGATGCACTCACCGACATACCGATAACAACCAGGCCGGAAGCTTCGGCAGCGGTTTCGTCGATAGCCGCTCCGCCAACGTTCTCCACGTTGGTGAAAGCCCATGCCGGATGCGAAGTGAATACCTCAGGTTTCACTCCTGCGGGAATCACGAGTTTCCCGTTCTCGAGGGTCGCACTGTTGAAAATCGCCTCAGCCACGTTCCCGTCGCTGCCCACCGGAGGTTCGGCAAGATTCACCTTTACATTAAGAGTCCCGATTGTCAGAAAGGCTCCCGAGTCAAGAGTTTTCAAAGAAGCGGGAATGTTAACTTCGTTTATATGAGTGTCAGAGAAAGCATTGTTGCCGATGTGCTCCAGGTGCTCCGGCAATTCTGCAAAATTAAGGTCGTTGCACTGATAAAAAGCCTCGTCGCCAATGGATTTCAGGCCCGAGGGCAATTTCACTTCCGCCAGATACCGGTTACGAGCGAAAGCCGAGCCGCAGATCGAAACCACGTCATCAGGCACTATGAAACTGATGTCGTTTTTTCCGCAGGGATAGTTCGACAGCGCTTTTACTCCGTTTTCCATCGTGTAGAGCACATCGTCGGCAGCTGTGTAGTTGGAGATGCCGTCGCCGATTTCATAGTTTTCAAGACCGGAGCACCCCGCATCCATACCGGGTTCAAGGAGCGCCTCCCCTTCGGCTATAAGCTCAAGCCGCGTAAGGGAAGTGCAATCCTCTAGTGCGCCGTTGTAAACCGCAATTTTATCGCCCTGCTGCGATGCCTCGGCTGTGGCTTTGAGCCGTACAGTCTCGAATGTGCAGTTGGAAAGTGCACCTCCGAGAACTCCAACGCGGTTTTCGGTCATTTCAAAGGTTTTTGTATCCTTTCCGGTAGGGTATGCCACAACCTCCACAAGGCGGTCGGCACCCGTGCCTGATACCACACACAGCGCGTCGCCTATCATCTCGAATGCGCCGTATTCCTCACCTTCCTCCTCGTCGCCGGTATCTCCAGAGACGTCGGAGCGGCTCAATGTACTGTTTTCCGGGGCTATGGAGAGGGAAGTCAGCGCCGGGTTGTTGCCTAAGAATGAACGTTTCACCACGAAAGAGTTGGAAGAAACACGCGCCGGCAGCTCGAAATTAGTGATTTTCAAGCAGAAGAACGCGAACGCTCCTATGAACAGTTTGGGCTTCGATGCGTAAGGGTTCTGAAACTTAACGTTCTCCAGCGGACAGAACTGAAATGCGTTGTTCATGATTAAACGCATATTCTTAGGGATGTAAAGGTCGGTCAGTCCGCACTGGTAGAAAGCATACTCCGCGATACATATCATATTCGGGCCGAATTTCACCGACTCAAGTCCCCAGCCGTAAATGAAAGCGCTGCCGTTAACGGTGGTTACCGGTACATTCTTCCCTTCATAAGTCACATAATCGGGAACCGTGAATTTTGGATAATAGTCGTAGCTGTCGTACCAACCAAGCAAAGTTGCCACGTATTCCTTGTTGAACCGGAAGATGGCATACACAAATTTATCGCTGACAATACGGTCCACAAGTTCCGTTTCGACATCGTTAGCCTTTGTGGAGACTCTCCTCACGACACGCGACATTACGTCACCCCCCGTCACAGCAGCCTGGACCATATCCGGGGAACATGCGGAGACTGAATCGGGCATGGCATCGCCCACGCTAACGCCGCCCGGACCATAGGCAACAGCGGCACGCCCCAGTAGTGTGCAAAGGATGATTAAAGCACCGGTAAAAAATGTTCTCATAAGCATTAGTCTTTATAGTGTGTTTATATGACCGTAAAGATAACGCTTTTTCTCTAATCCGCCTCAAAAAAAACGATTAAATCACAAATTTATAAGGGGAGGGACAACTGCATACCGTCGACAGGTGTCTCCGCAGCACTACGGTGGCGGGCGCCGAGACGCACTACCTTGCGGGTGACGGTACCCTGGGTGCGGTTACGCACCATTATGGTTACCAGACCCGTGACGGTGCCTAAAACTTTAACTACTTCGGCAATAAGCTGTTGCAGTGACCCGATGCCGCTGAAAGTGGCATCAAGTACGGTGCGGCCGAACTGGAGGGCGGTTGCAAACACCTCGTCGGTAGCGCTAATTGCAAATCCGCCCTGCAAAGAAGCAGACGCGGTAAAGAGATTTCCCTTTGAGATATTCATAACTTTCTGGTAACTTTTGGTTTGATACTGCAAAATTACCGCATAGAAGGGCAACTTTCCCGCCCACCCATGTTAATCTAACATAAACCGCGTATAAATCGACTTCTTTCAAGAAATATCACCCGGAACCTCTAATCCGAATGACCGGAAAGTCGGTTTATCGAGTGGAATTTACTTTTTGCTGATATTAGGGATTTTTCGTAAATTTGCAGTCATAACGAAAAAAACGCATAACCCGCGATGATTGAAAAAATTAACGCCCTCAAAGCTGAAATTGAATCACTCGAAGCCGCCACTCCGCAGGAAGTGGAGGCTCTCCGTATAAAATATCTCTCGAAAAAAGGCTCCGTGAGCCTTCTGATGAACGATTTCCGGAGCGTTCCCGCCGACCAGAAACGTGCCGTGGGTATCGCCATCAACGAGCTCAAGACGCTCGCTACAGAGAAGATCAACGCCCTCAAGGAAGCTACCGAATGTAGCGAGGCCGACCTCTCGGGCATCGACCTTACCCGCTCGGCCGCTCCCCTCCCGATGGGTACACGCCACCCGCTGATGCTCGTGCGCCAGGAAATCAACTCCATCTTCCGCCGTCTGGGCTTCAACATCGCCGAAGGTCCTGAAATCGAAGATGACTGGCATGTGTTCTCGGCCCTGAACTTCGCCGCCGACCACCCTGCCCGCGACATGCAGGATACCTTCTTCATCCGCCGCAACCCCGATGTGCTGCTGCGCACCCACACCTCGTCGGTGCAGTCGCGCGTTATGGAGCACACACAGCCCCCTATCCGAATCATCTGTCCCGGACGCGTGTTCCGCAACGAGGCCATCTCGGCCCGCGCCCACTGCTTCTTCCACCAGGTTGAGGCCCTGTACGTCGACAAGAACGTATCGTTCGCCGACCTCAAGCAGACCCTCCTCTACTTCGCCCGCGAGATGTTCGGCCCCGAGACCAAGATCCGTCTGCGCCCCAGCTACTTCCCCTTCACCGAGCCTTCGGCCGAAATGGATATCTCCTGCAACCTCTGCGGCGGCAAGGGATGCGGCTTCTGCAAACACACCGGGTGGGTGGAGATTCTCGGCTGCGGCATGGTGGACCCCAACGTGCTCGATGCCTGCGGCATAGACTCCAAAGTTTACAGCGGATTCGCCCTCGGCATGGGTGTGGAGCGCATCGCCAACCTCAAATACCGCGTCAACGACCTGCGCCTGTTCTCGGAGAACGACCGGCGTTTCCTCCGCGAATTCTCCGGCGCCCACTGATTCCGGCGCCCCATTCCAGGGACCTCCTTCCATGCCTCCGATCCAACATTTCCTGATAGTGGCCGCAGGTGGCGCCATCGGTGCCTGCGCGCGGTTCGCCGCACAGCTTCTGCCCTTTTCCGACAGGGGCTCATGCACTGTCACGACACTGATAAACCTCGGCGGATGCCTCCTGATCGGCATAATCTGGGCGATACTTGATGCCTGCGGTGCTCCTAAATGGCTCTCGCTTTTCGCCATAACCGGCGTGCTCGGCGGATTCACGACATTCTCCACCTTCTCGCTCGAGACCATGAAGCTCCTCTCCGCAGGACGCCTGGCCGAGGCGGCGGGATATGTGATTTTCTCCGTGGCAGGGGGCATAATCTGTTGTGCCGCGGGATTGTGGATCACTAACAAATTGTTGCAATGACTGTAAAAGAGCGATACCAGCATGTGCTCGACTGGTTTGCCGCGGAGATGCCCTCGCCGCAGACCGAACTGAGCTACGACACCCCTTTCCACCTGCTTCTGGCCGTGATACTCTCGGCGCAGTGCACCGACAAACGCATAAATATGGTGACACCGGCGCTCTTCGAGGCGTTCCCCGACGCCCCCTCAATGGCGGCATCGTCAACCGATGAGATTTACGAATACATCAAATCGGTATCATATCCCAACAACAAGGCGAAGTCGCTGCTCGGTGCCGCAAAGACGATCTGCGAGGAGTTCGGAGGCGAGGTTCCCGACAATATCGACGATCTGATGCGTATCCCCGGCGTGGGACGCAAGACCGCCAACGTCATGCTCGCCGTGGTGTGGAACCGGTCGGCGATGGCTGTCGACACTCATGTGTTCCGGGTAAGCGAGCGCATCGGTCTTACCACCGGCTCCAAGAACCCGCTCCAGACTGAAAAAACCCTCGTCCGCCATATCCCCGAAGATATTATCCCCCGCGCGCATCACTGGCTGATCCTTCACGGGCGCTATGTATGCAAGGCGCGGCGCCCCGACTGCCTCAACTGCGGCCTGACACCCTGGTGCCGCTACTATTCCAAAAACAAAGAGGACTGACGCCGCTGCATGGAAGAGACTTTCCTTTTCATAATAGAGGTTATCGGCACCTTCGCCTTCGCAATATCAGGTATAAGGCTTGCCGCATTCAAGTCGTTCGACTGGTTCGGCGCATATACCGTAGGGCTGGTAACGGCCATCGGCGGCGGGACGCTGCGTGATGTGCTGCTCGACATCCCCGTGTTCTGGATGCAGACATGGATGTATCTCGCAGTCACGGCCATATCGCTGCTTGTGGTGATCCTCTTCAGAAAGATGCTGGTGTCGAACGACAGGATGCTTTTCGTGTTCGATACCCTCGGGCTGGCTCTCTTCGTGGTGATCGGCATACAGAAAACCATCGCGGCCGGCTATCCTATGTGGGTGGCCATCGTAATGGGCCTGATCACCGGATCATTCGGCGGTGTGACCCGCGACATACTCATCAACGAGACTCCCCTTTTCTTCCGCAAAGATATTTACGCCACGGCGTGTGCCGCCGGCGGCCTGGCCTACTGGATAGCGGACGTCGCAGGATGTATGCCGGTGCTGTCGCAGCTTATCTGCGCGTTCACCATAATCATGCTCCGTACGTGTGCGCTGCGATGGAACTGGTCGCTGCCGGTACTCCGCTACGAACCGGACAAAAACAACCGCGCCATTGACACGGAAACGGAGGGAGCCCCCGAGGATTCACACGACGTCATTTCCGATCATATAGATGACACAGAAGAATAATGCCCGCACCCAATTCATCCGTTATCTTGCAGTGGGGGTACTGAACACTCTTGTCACCCTCGTGGTGATATTCCTCTGCAAGACATTTACAGCCATCCCTCTGATGGCGTGTAACGCCATCGGCTATGTGGCCGGACTCATCAACTCGTTCCTGTGGAACCGCGCATGGGTTTTCCGCGCCACCGCGGGTCACGGAGGTGCTCAGGCACTACGGTTCGCCATCGGGTTCGGCGTCTGTTACGGCATCCAGTTCCTTGTCGTGTGGGGGCTGATGAAATGGGAGGCTTTTGCCGCGATATTATGGCACATAGGTCCGCTGGAGCTGTCGGGTTACGGTATCGCCACACTGTTGGGGATGGGAGTCTACACCGTGGCGAATTTCATATACAACCGCCTTGTCACATTCCGGTAGCCCTACTGATGGCAGGCATAAACGCGCCATCTTCGGGTAAAACAGGAATCAAAGCCGCCGGTGAGCCACAGCGTAGTCAGAATTTACCGGAAGCAAGGAGGGAATCCATAATGGTGAGGTGCGTCATGGCCTCCACCACAATGCGTCCGCGCACGGCTATGCACGGATCATGGCGTCCCGCCACGACAATCTCCACCCCCTCGCCCCGGGTGTTTATCGTCTTCAGCGGTGTGCCTGAAATGGATGGCGTAGGTTTGAAGGCCACGGTAAACTCCACAGGCATACCGTTCGAGATCCCCCCCTGGATACCCCCGCTGTGATTGGAGAGGAACGAGGGCAGATCATCGGCGTCAAGCACCATCTGGTCAGCGACTTCCGACCCGAACGCCGAGGAGATAGCGAAGCCGTCGCCATACTCGAACCCCTTGACGCCGCCTATCGACAGCATCGCCGACGCCAGCGCCCCCTGCAGCTTGCCGAAAACCGGCTCCCCCACCCCGGCGGGCATACCCAACACCGTGCAGTGCACACGGCCACCGACGCTGTCGCCCCGCTCGGCCACAGCCTCCAGCTCGCGGGCGAACCGTTCGGGCTTGGTCTCGCACCCCACCGACACCAGCTCGGTCTTGACCTTGACGCCGATTAGCTCAAGCAACTGAGCCGCCAACGCCCCGGCCACCACGCGGCTCACCGTCTCGCGGCCGGAGGAGCGGCCACCGCCCCGCCAGTCGCGCAAGCCGTATCGCTGCTCCCAGGCATAGTCGGCATGCGACGGACGATAGAGTGCACGAAGTTTGTCATAGTCGGCGCTGCGGCTGTCATTGTTGCGCACTAT
>URZG01000083.1 GCA_900552325.1 uncultured Porphyromonadaceae bacterium
ATCCCCACCGTCGATTCCCACTGGTATAATGATATCGCCGAGGGCATGCGTATGGCCGTTACCGGCGGTACCTGCCGGAAGGCCAATCTGCCCGGTGTGGAGGTGGCGGGCAAGACCGGTACGGCACAGAACCCCCACGGGCGTGACCATTCGGCATTCATCGGATTCGCGCCTTACAACGAGCCGAAAATCGCTGTGGCGGTATATGTGGAGAATGCCGGCTTCGGCGCCACATTCGGGGTGCCTATCGGCTCGCTGGTGATCGAAAAATATCTCAACGGCCATATCTCTCCCGAACGCAAGCACATCGAGACACAAATGCTTGAGTCGAATACTATAATCTACTCCGGAGCGAGAAAACATTGAAGTTATGAGTCCTTTGTCATCGTCACGCGCACCCCGACGGGGGGAAAGCCAGGGAGTGCTCCGCCATCTCGACTGGCTGACTGTAATCCTGTATCTGCTCCTTGTGACGGCGGGGGTAATAAGTATCTACGCCGCGAGCTATGATTACGACAACGCCTCGATCTTCTCTTTCGACGAGTTCTCTGGCAAACAGATAACATGGGTGGGACTTTCGTTCGTGCTCGGGCTGGTGCTGCTGCTGATCGACTCGCGTATGTACGAGACCTATGCATATCCGATCTACATAGCCATGATGGTGTTGCTGGTGGTGACGATATTCATCGCTCCTGACATCAAAGGTTCCCGTTCGTGGCTCGTATTGGGGCCGATGAGCCTGCAGCCGGCGGAGTTCTCAAAATTCGCCACCGCCCTGGCCCTGGCCAAGCTGTTCAGCACATACGGGTTCAGCCTCAATGCCACTCCCTCCAATTATGTGAAGGCTTTGGTGATAATCTTTCTGCCGGTGGTCCTGATCCTTGCCCAAAAAGAGACCGGCTCGGCGCTGGTCTACATGTCGCTCTTTTTTGTACTGTACCGTGAGGGAATGTCGGGGCTCGTGTTGTCGGCGGCATTGCTGGCGGTGGTTATCTTTGTCGTCGCCGTTAAATACACGGAGACGATGATTCTCGGAATACCGGCGGGAGAGTTCGCTGTATTCTGTCTGCTGATGGCTCTGATGGCGGGGATGCTGGCGATATACGTCAAGGATGGCGTTATCGCCAGGAATGTTTTCCTGTGGTTTGTCGGGACTTCGGTCGTAGAATGGCTTCTGTCGCTCGGAGGATGGCAGCTGCAGGGATATATCTTCTTCGGCATCGCTCTCGGTGCGGCTGTGGGATATTGCCTTTTCGAGATGCTGCGTGTCAAGGCCACCAGACTTCTCGTCACCGCCGGGGTGGTTATCGTATCCGTCGGTTTCCTGTTCTCTGTCGGCATGGTGTTCAATCACATGATGCCACACCAGCAGAAACGTATAAAGGTGGTTCTCGGCATTGTCGATGATCCGCGTGGCGACGGCTACAATGTAAACCAGTCGAAGATCGCAATCGGGTCGGGCGGTGTCTCGGGCAAGGGATTTCTCAAAGGCACGCAGACCAAATTAAAATATGTGCCCGAGCAGCATACCGACTTCATATTCTGCACCATCGGAGAAGAGGAGGGGTTTGTAGGCACTACTGTCGTGATATTGCTGTTCCTTATGCTGATTCTGAGGGTACTGGCACTTGCCGAGCGCCAGCCCACGGTTTTCGGTCGTGTCTACGCCTATTGCGTGGCCTCGTATTTCATATTCCATTTCTGCATAAATATAGGGATGGTGATAGGAATATGCCCGGTAATCGGCATCCCGCTTCCGTTCTTCAGCTACGGAGGCTCGTCGCTGTGGGGGTTCACATTCCTCCTCTTCATACTTCTGCGAATAGATGCCTCCCGCGCATCGCGTCTGACAAGGTAGAACTACAGTCCCCGGAATATTTACAGCCCCGGATTTTGCATGGCGATATATGGTTGCCTTCTGCAAAATCCGGGGCTGTAAATATTCCGGGGACTGTAAAAAGAATTATACGTAGCCGCGGACTATACCTCGTTTGGAGTTGCGGATAAATTCAATGATAAGATCGCGTTCCGGTGTGGCGGGAAGCTCGGCTTCGATGCGGTCCACCGCGTCCGACACATTCAGACGCGAGAGATACAGATAACGATATATCTCCTGTATGTCGCGTATCTGGTCGTTGGTGAAGTTGCGGCGACGCAGACCGATGGAGTTGATGCCGGTGAAAGCGATAGGGTCGCGGCCGGCTTTGACGAAGGGGGGGATATCCTTGTTTATATGTGCGCCACCCTGAATCATGATATGTTCGCCGAGATGGCAGAACTGGTGGATAAGGGTGCCGCCGCCTATAACGGCGAAATTGTCTATCACGACTTCGCCGGCCACCTGAGTGGCGTTCGACATGATCACGTTGTCGCCGATCTTGCAGTCGTGGGCTATATGAGAATATGCCATGATAAGGCAATGCGAGCCTACGACGGTCTTGCCACGCGATGCGGTGCCGCGGTTCACGGTCACACATTCGCGGATGGTGGTGTAATCGCCGATTACGGCAGTTGTCTCCTCGCCGTTGAATTTAAGATCCTGAGGGATTCCCGAGATAACGGCGCCGGGGAAAATGTTGCAATGTTTGCCTATGCGGGCACCTTCCATTATGGTGACGTTGGAGCCGATATGTGTTCCTTCGCCGATTTCAACATTCTGGTCGATGCTCACGAAGGGGTCGATCACCACCGAGGGGTGGATCTTGGCCGCGGGGTGGATGTATGCGAATGGCTGCTTCATTTCTTCAGGGAGAGATTATTTGTTCTTCACGATCTGGGCCATGAACTCGCACTCGCACACAATCTTGTCGCCTACGAAAGCCACGCCTTTCATCAGCGCACAGCCGCGGCGCAGCGGGGAGAGGAACGATACATGGAAGAGGAGAGTGTCGCCCGGCACAACTTTCTGGCGGAACTTCACGTTGTCGATCTTCATGAAGTAGGTGGAGTATTTCTCGGGATCGTCGAGGGTGCCCAGCACGAGCAGACCGCCGGTCTGTGCCATAGCCTCGATCAGAAGAACACCCGGCATTACCGGTTCCTGCGGGAAGTGCCCCAGGAAGAAGGGTTCGTTGACGGTCACGTTCTTCACACCCACGATATAGGAGTCCTCACGCTCGATGATTTTGTCGACAAGCAGGAAGGGGTAGCGGTGGGGCAGACGGCGCCGTATCTCGTTGATATCCATCAGCGGAGTCGCCGAGGGGTTGTAGTAGGGAGCCTGCAGCTCCTGGCGTTTGATTTCCTGACGGATCTGTTTGGCGAAACGGGTATTGATGGTGTGGCCCGGACGCGAAGCGATGATGCGACCTTTGAGCGGACGACCGATGAGGGCTATATCGCCCATGATGTCAAGCAGTTTATGGCGTGCGGGCTCGTTCTCCGACTGGAGCGGGGTGTTGGAGATGCATCCGAATTCCGTTACCTTGCGGTGGGGGAGCCCCATGAGGTCGGAGATATGGTCGAGGTGTTCCTGCGACATCTCGCGGTCGTAGATCACAATGGCGTTGTCAAGATCGCCACCTTTTATAAGATTTGCCTGCAGGAGAGCTTCGATTTCACGCACGAAAACGAAAGTGCGCGACGATGCGATGCTTTTTGCGAAGTCGTAGATATTCTCCAGGCGGGCGAACTGGTTGGCCAGCACGGGGGAGTCGTATGAAATCATCACATCGATCGAGAAATCGCTGTCAGGGAGAACCGTGAGGTGTGCGCCGGTTTTATCGTCGCGGACCTCGATCTTGCGTTTTACCACGTAGAAGTTCTTGTCGGCTTCCTGCTCAACGGTGCCTACGCGGTTGATCTCTTCGCAATAAAGGCGAGCCGAGCCGTCGAGAATCGGAAGCTCGGGGGCATTGACCTGAATGAGACAGTTGTCAATGCCGGCGGCATAGAGAGCGGCCAGGGCGTGCTCCACAGTGGATACACGTACATCGCCACGCTCCAGGACGGTGCCGCGGTCGGTCTGCGTCACGTTTTCGGCCAGTGCGTCGATCACGGGTTCGCCTTCAAGATCCATGCGCTGTATTTTGTAGCCGTGGTTATCGGCTGCAGGGAGGAATCGGGCCTCTATTTCCAGGCCGGTGTGAAGGCCTTTGCCCTTGACGGTAAAGTCGCCTTTGAGAGTGAGTTGTTTCATATCTGGGATGTGATTTTCTTTATATTCTTTTCAAGCTCGGCCACACGGGCGAAGAGGTTGCCGAGATTTTTTATATGTACTGTTGTACGGGCGAACCGCTTGTAATCCATAGCCGGATAGCCCATGATGCGCGAACCTTCGGACACATCGGATGGGATACCGGACTGCGCGCCGATCTGCACCCTGTCGCCCACATGGATATGACCGGCGAACCCTACCTGGCCTCCGATCACACAGTTGGAGCCGATATGGGTGGAGCCGGCGATGCCGCTCTGCGATGCCATCACGGTATCCGACCCTATGGTGCAGTTGTGGGCCACCTGGATGAGGTTGTCGAGTTTGGTGCCGCTTCCTATCCGTGTGGCGCCCATTACCGCGCGGTCCACTGTGGTGTTGGCTCCGATCTCAACGTCATCGGTTATCTCCACTATGCCCAGCTGCGGAATCTTGTGGTAATGGCCGTTTTCCGGCGCGAAACCGAACCCGTCGGATCCGATCACCACTCCGGAGTGGAGTATGCACCTTTGGCCGATACGGCACCCTTTATATATCTTCACTCCGGGATAGAGTACCGTGCCGGCACCAATCTCGGCGTTTTCTCCCACATAGCACTGCGGGTATATCTTTGCACCGGGTGCAATGACGGGTCCTTTCCCGATATAGGAAAATGCGCCTATGTAGGCATCCTCGGGTATCTCCACTCCCTCGGCTATGAAACAGGGCTGTTCTATCCCGGAGGGGGTGTGTTCCATTGCCTTGGCCGCCATCTCGAGAAGAGCCGCCACAGTGGCGTAGGGATCATCCACTCTTATAAGCGTGGCCTTTACGGGGTGTTCAGGCTCAAAATCGCGGCGTACAAGCACCGCGGTCGAACCGGTGGAATAAATATGATGTGTATATTTTTCGTTAGCGAGGAAAGATATGGCGCCCGGATGACCTTCTTCAATCTTTGCGAAGGTGTTTACGGTCGCCTGGGGATCTCCCTCGACAGTGCCGCCGACCATGGCGGCGATCTGAGCTATCGTAAATTGCATCTGTGTTACATCTATCAATGAAGAGTGTGGCTGCAAGGGAGAGATGTATCGGGGCGGACTGTGGCGCTCCGGATGTCACACACTCTTGTCTGAGAGTGCAAAGTTGGCGATTTTTTTTGAATTTTTCACTATTTGTACACGAAAAAGCGACATTTTGCCCATCATATCGACCTCAGCAATGGTATTTCCAATAATAATATGGTATGCCGGATGAAATATAAAGTAAAATCAGTAACTTTGCAACCTGTTTCAAACCGGTTATCTTAAAGTGAAAAAATATAGTATCATCACTCTCATTCTGCTGATGTTCGCCCTTTTGCCGGGAGTGACCGGGGCTGCCGGGAATTCCGTCACCGGAAAGAATGTGGCGCTTATCGGCGACTCGATGACATGGATCGGCGGTGATTCATGCGATATCGCAAGAGGATGGACCTCTCATTTCCGTCGTCTTGCGTCTCCGGCATCGATGAATGTGTATGCGCGCAGCGGAGCCACATGGACCAATGCTCCCGCTACGAAAGTGGACACAGAGGCTTTCTATGACGTACTTCATGACGATAATGTACTGTACACCCAAGCCGTACGCCTGGTGACTGACGTCCGTTCGGGCGTATCTCGTTGCCCTGATCTGATAATTCTATACGCCGGTGCCAACGATGCGTGGTTCGCGTCGCGTCGCCCAGGAATTTTCACGGCAGGATCCACGACGGCTGACGGCAGTCTTCCTGCAAGTCTGGCCGGGAGCGTGCGTGCGGTGTGCGGTCTGTTGCGGGAAAATTTGCCTGACAGCCGGATGATCCTTGTCACGCCTGCCCAGATGACCAAGGCGCCGGCTTCCGCAGTGGAGCGCGTTTCGGCAGTGATAGATTCGGTAGGCCGTTCGCTCGGGCTTCAGGTTATCCGCACTGACCGCGACGGCCCGATAAACGCCGCGGAAGAGCGTGGCCGCCATCCGCGGCTCACCTCCGACGGAATACACACCAATCCCGAAGGTGCAGCCGAACTCGCCCGCTTCTTTATCAGAGAGATCGGGCGCTACGCCGAAGAATAAACGGTTTCCAATCACATATTTTCCCGAAGAGAGGGGGTTGACTGTATGGTTTTTTCTGACCTTCTGTTTATTTTTGTTTTCATACCGCTGTTCATTCTCTCGTACATAGCCGGAGGGTGGATAGACAGGCGGCGCAAGGAATCCGATCCCGCGATCCGGCGACCGCTGCTGGCCAGGAATATGGCGCTGGTGATGTTCTCCCTGTTGTTTTATGCATGGGGTGAACCGGTGTATGTATTGCTGATGCTCCTGAGCGTGCTTGTCAATTTCATGGCCGGACGTGCGATAGATGCATGTGTGGACCGGGGTTGGCGCAAGACATGGCTTTTCATCGGGGTGGCCCTTGATCTGGTGATTCTCGGGTCCTTCAAATATCTCGGTTTCTTCGCAGGAGCTCTGGCTGAGTTGGGCATTGCGGTGAATGTTCCTGAGATCGCGCTCCCGATTGGCATAAGTTTCTACATATTCCAGTCGATCTCATATCTGGTGGATGTTTACCGGCGCGAATCGCCGGTACAGCGCAACTTCATGGATCTGCTGCTTTATATCGCCATGTTCCCGCAGCTCATAGCGGGACCGATAGTGCGTTACGGCACCGTGGCCCTTGAAATCAACGACCGCAGCACCTCCCCGGCCGATATCGCCCAGGGTTCCTACCGCTTTTTCATCGGACTGGGTAAGAAGGTGATAATCGCCAATATAATGGGAGAGATAGCGACACGTCTTATCGGCGGTGATCTCGCGCATCTTACCACTGCCGGTGCATGGATCGGTATTCTGGCGTTTTCCATACAGATCTATTTTGATTTTTCGGGCTATTCCGATATGGCCATAGGTCTCGGCCGCTCCGTAGGGTTCCATTTTCCCGAGAACTTCAGCCACCCTTATACATGCACATCGATGACCGATTTCTGGCGTCGCTGGCACATGAGTCTTGGTTCTTTCTTCCGCGACTACGTCTATATACCTATGGGGGGAAACCGCCGTCATCAGGCGTTGAATATCCTAACGGTGTGGTTCCTTACCGGTATGTGGCATGGCGCAAGTTGGAATTTCATAATATGGGGCCTTTATTTCGGATTGATAATAATGCTGGAAAAGTACACACTGTTGCGCTGGAATGTCCCCCGGCCTGTACTTCATATTTACAGTATTCTTCTCATTCTGATCGGGTGGGGTATGTTCTATTTCGAGGACTTCGGACGCATGACACAATTCTATAAAGCCTTTTTCTTCGGTGGCGAAGGCTCCGGAGTTCCGATGGAGGTGGAGAGTGTGATTATGGACAATCTCTGGCTGTGGATCGCCGCGTTGCTGCTGTGCCTCCCACTCCGCAGCTATGCGGCGCGACTGGCCGACAGATGGTCGGCGGCATCACCTCATTTCGGGGCTCATGCCGTAAGTCTTTCGCGTGCCTTTATCGCGCTGGCGCTGCTGGTGGTAAGTGTGGCGCTTCTGGTAGGGGCGACAAACAATGCATTTATCTACACACGTTTTTGACATCATATAACTATGACACGATACTTACGATATATTCTGAGGTGTATGGCGGTAGTGTTGGCGTTCGCCGTGGCGCTCCCGGAGGTTACAGCCGTACCGACTCCGGCCGGAGCCTCGTCGTCGGCTTCTAAAAAGAAGAAGCGCACCAAGAAATCCAAGAAGAAAAAGAAGCGTTCCACCACCCGCAAGAAAAAGAAAAGTTCGCGCAAGAAGTCGGGGAGCCGCAGCTCTTCACGCCGCAGGATTATCCGCCGACCGGCGGTGCAGACCCTTTGGATGAGTCCGGACTCCTCTTCGTGGATACACAAGGGAGCGAAAGGTATCATTATATACCGCGATTCGCTCGGTGTGACCCGTGCCATGCAGCCTTGCACGGCATCCGTATCGGCCGGCAAAGGCTATGCTTCCGTGGTGTCGGCTTATGCGAGAGCGCTTCAGCCCGACAGTGTGCAGGTTTACATGCTTCTGGCTCCGTCGCAGGGTGAATATTATATGCCTGAAGGATATTCTGTGCCGGGTGCGGAACAGCGGTGCATAGCGGCAACGGCTGCCTCGCTTGACCCGCTGGTTCGTCCGGTGATGGTAGACGATAC
>URZG01000084.1 GCA_900552325.1 uncultured Porphyromonadaceae bacterium
GCAGGGCCTCCCGGCAGTAGGAGAAGTCGTCGTAGCCGGAGACGATGATGAAGGCCGTCTCCGGGTGCTTGATGCGGCTGAGCTGGATGACCTTCAGGCCGTTCATTATGGGGATGTTGATGTCCATTATGACGATGTCGGGGCACAGTGCGTCGATTTTGGACAGGGCTTCCATCCCGTCCGCCGCCTCGTCGACGACCATAACGCCGGACGCGGCGAAGAGCTCGACCCCTCCTTCGCCGGATGCCTCGTGGGTGAGCTCCTCGATATCGACTGCACCCCGCTCCTTCCCGAGATCGAGGCCCTTTACGCCACCTACCGCGTGGACTACTCCGTAGTCGGTGACCTCGCCGAAGTGCGCCGCATCATCGCCGCCGGCGATTTCCACCCCGCCCAAACCATCCTGACCTACCCCGAGATCCTCGCCCGCATCTTCCCCTGATCCCCCCGGCCACAGAACGTTTCCGCGCCCCGCTTGTTGAAATATCGGATATTTTCTCTAAATTTGCGTATGAAACTGATTGAAATGAATCTTCAGCGTATCCTGGAGCTGTGCCGCATGCATAAGGTAAAAACCCTTTCTGTGTTCGGCTCCATACTCACCGACCGTTTCACCGACAGCAGTGATGTGGATCTGCTGGTTGATTTTGAACCGGTCGACCATGATACGTTTGATTATGTTTCCAATTATTTCAGTCTCCGCGACGCGCTCGAACTCCTCTTTGGCCGGAAAGTAGATCTGATTGAGTACGGCAACAATCTAAATCCCATATTCAAAGCCTTGGTTGACAAGAAAAAACAGTTGATTTATGGATGAATATATAGCTGTTTATCATCTATGATGTCAAGAAAGCCATAGAGGAGATGGAGAGTTATTTCGAGGGTTATCCCATGCGCGATGAGGTGTTTGAGAAAGATTATCTCCGTAGGAGTGCTGTAGAACGTAAGGCGGAGATAATGGGAGAGGCGATAAACCGGATACTTAAAATCCGCCATGATTTTCCGCTGCCGAATGCAAGGGCCGTGATTGATACCCGGAACCGGATTATCCATGGCTACGATTCGGTGAAGCCGGATTTTCTGTGGGGACTCGTAATCAGGCATATACCGGCATTGAAAAAGGATGTGGAAAAAATCATCGAGGAATACGGCATCTCCCCTGAGAATGTCTGATTGTGCCACGAATGAAATGAGCGGTCTCCCCAAATAGCCAAAGTCGCTATCCCATTGTTTTGATTGGCTTGAATGGCCTTCTTGGGGGGCAGGGCTTTTGGGGGGCAGGGAGATTTTTGCTAATTTTGCAGGCGTTACTTATATCCATATCATTATTTCTTTAGCTATGAAATCTGTGTTTCAGAAGATATCGGCGCTGCTGACTGTGTTTGCCATGATGTTTGCTTTCACCCTGACTTCGTGCGACATCGGTCCCGAGCCTGCTCCTCAGACTCTCCACACCGATAGCATCGAACTGGACTATTCGCTTGTTCTGGACCAAACCTGGTGGGATTTCTTCGATATCGAGGTTACCTACACCACTGCCGACGGTAAAGTGGTCACAACCACTCCGGAGAGAAACTGGAATTATGATGCTTTCGTCAAGTATGACGAGGCTCCCTCGGCGTGTCGGTTCATGGTCAGGGCTACTCCCAAGGCCTCGCAGCCTGCCATCGACGAGGACGCTGTCTACAATCTCGGCGGCGGCTACCAGTTCACTGCTTTCTACGTCAAGGATGACTATGCTCCGAAATGTATGATTGTCGTAGGGGGCACCTCACTGCACCTTAGCGCCCCGGGCAGCAAGTTCCCCGACTACGCCGCCAGGTCGCATGACATTGTCAACAACAGCTGGACGATCAAGAAATGAGCGGTTGCTGATGAACAAAACCGTCGGTCCGCGTGTTATCTTTACACATTCTGTTGCCTGATCTACGGATGACACGTATCTTTACGATCATATTATGCCTGTTTTCTGCCCTGTATCTGGTTCCTGTTCAGGGGGAATGTATCGCGCTGCCTGAATATGAGCCGGATACGGAGCTGGATTATATCCATTTCAGAAATACCCCCTTTATCGTGACCGCCGCTGTGGCGGTCAAGGCCGGGCGCCCGCGTTGTCAGCGCGTGGCGCTGATGCCTTATATCCCTGCTGTCAGTGTTGTAAGTCCTCTGCTGCGTATGCCGAGGTTCCGTCCCCCGGTGAGGATAATGCACTGCGTGTTCCGGGAATAAACGTGTATAAGTCCCCGCTCTCTCCCCCTGTTTTACCGGTGGCGCCGCTGTGCCGCCGGAAGCCTGACTTATACCGTATCATAATGACTGTTATATTATTATATCTTTTCGGGGCGCTCGCTGTGTCGTTTCTGTGCTCCGTGCTTGAGGCCGTGCTGCTTTCGACTCCGGTCTCGTTCATTTCCATGAAGGAAAACCAGGGAGCGCCCGGAGCGTCCCTGCTTATGAAATACAAGACGAATGTGGACCGCCCGGTGGCCGCTATCCTGACCCTCAACACCGTAGCGCATACCATCGGCGCCGCGGGGGTGGGGTCGGAATCGGTGAAAGTATTCGGCGAGGCCTATTTCGGCATAATATCGGCGATCCTCACCCTCCTTATCCTCGTTTTCTCGGAAATCATACCCAAGACTATCGGCGCGTCCTACTGGCGCGTGCTGGCCATCCCTTCGGCCAAGGTGATACGTGTGATGATTGTGGTCACCTATCCGCTCGTGTGGCTCTCTGAACTGCTCACGCGCTGCTTCTCACCCCGCATACAGCCTCTGACCGTGAGCCGCGAGGAGGTAGCCGCAATGGTGAACGTCGGTACCGACGAGGGGGTGATCGCCTCCGAAGAGAACCGGGTGATACAGAATTTCCTGAAACTCTCCGGTGTCAGCGCACGGGAGATCATGACCCCTTTTGTCGTGGTGGCCTCGGTCCCACGCGCTACCACAATGAGGGAGTTCTATGCCGACGGGGCGCTCTCGGCCTTCTCACGCGTCCCGGTCTATGACACAGACCGTGAGTTCATCGTGGGATACGTGCGCCGCGTGGAGGTGCTCGAAATGTTGTCACGCGACAGGTTCGATATGCCTGTCGGCGAAATACTGCGGCCGGTGCTGATGTTCGGCGAGGAGGTCAGGGTTTTCGATGTATGGCGCAGGATGCTGCAGGAAAAGGAGCATATATCGGTGATTACCGATACGGCTGCATGCGCGGCATCGTGACGATGGAGGATGTCATAGAGACGATGCTCGGTGTGGAGATCGTTGACGAGTGCGACACCGTGGTGGACCTGCAGTCCCTGGCGCGCAGCCGTTTCATGGCGGCTGCCGAAGAGGATGGCATACGCATGGAGCGGGCTGAGGCGTAATTTCGGGCGTATTTTTAACGCTTGAATTTTTACGCTATGAAAGTTTTTACCGATTGCGGGTATCCCCCGGTGAGTGTGAGTAAGGGCCGCGCCGCGCTCCGTGCGGCGGAATGGCGCCTGGACGAGGCTGTCAATATCCGGCGCGATGCCGACGAGCCGCAGCTGTGGCGTCCGGCGGGGAAGCCGCGCTGCCTGTGCGCCTCTCCGGCGCTTCCGGTTTTCTGTTTTATCCCCCGCGAAGGCAGCGGGAGCCAGGTCACGTTCTGGCTCTCGGGGCTTTCGCTGTCGTATACCGTGACTTCGGGCGGCGCCGACATCTATGGCGGTACACGCCGTCAGCTCGGTGCACTCCCCGGGCGTCCGCATGATTTCGTCACGGCGGGCAACGGCGTGGTGAAAGTGCTTGTGGAGGGTGCGCCCGCGGTCTATATCACTTATGGCGCCGACCTGTCGTTTGTCATGGCGGGCGCGGCCCCCTCGCTGCCGGGGGGGGGGGTCGGGGGGGACGTGCAGATGATGCGCCAGCAGGTGCGCGGCGGCAAGCTCTCGGGGGCTTCCGACGGGCGTTCGGCGGGTATGCTCGCCGCGGCTGACAATAATCTCCTGGTGGAGCGTGCGTCGGAGGCATATTCGGCGCTGAAGGCCCGTGCGGCCGCGCAGGGACGCTTCGTGCAGCCGGTGCTGGCGCGCTGGAGGATACTCGACGCCGACGGCGGCACGCTCATGCGCGGGCCGTGGGTCTACCCCTCGGCGGTGCAGGGATTCCAGTGCACGGGCTCCGTATCGTTCGCTTCCTCCGATTCGCTGGCCACCGTCAGCGACGCCGTGCTTCAGGCGCAGACCTACCGGCTGAGGCTGATCGGCTCCCTGCCTCAGCTCCCCGAGCCGTGGCGCTCCGTGGCGGCGCGGATGGTGGTGGAGGTGACGGAAGAGGTGGAGCCCTCGGGCACCGCCGGCGCCGTGAATCCCGGATATGTGGATGTGGATCCGCAGGGGGTGTCGTCGGCCAGGGTGTATCTCCCCGGCTGTTCCCCCGAAGGGGCGGCCAATCAGGGGCTCTACCGTTCGCGACTGGTGGAGGCGTTGCGCGGAGCGGCACGCACAAGCCGCGTGGTGGAGGTGATCGGGAAGCCGTTCGGCGGCGCGTCGGTTCCGGCATCGGTAAGTTCGCACACGGCGGGTGTGGAGGCTCCCGACAGCGGCGCCGACGGATTCGCGTACACCTCCGCGCTGCGGGCCGGCGCCGCGCAGTTTCTCGCCAATCCCGCGCGCCTCGGTGCCCCGGCGATCCCCGGAGGGTGTTTCGCCATCGCCGACGGCAGATACTCCCCGCTGGTGACGGCCTCCGACGGCGCTGACTCTTTCACGTCGGGGAGCCGGATTCTTTCGCTTACGCCGCTTGCAGGCACCGCTCTGGCATATTCCCTCACCGACGACCTTGCGCCGCATGTGGAGGCTCCGCAGGTGGCCGCAACGGCGTCCGGCGTCTCGGAGGAGGGGACGGTGCATTTCGTCGATACAGGCGCCGACACCTCACGGCCCGTGGCGTCGGTGACAGGCGCCGGGCATATCGTGGCGATGGCGCAGCCGCCGCGTGCAGGGTCGGGATGGGATTTCGCCCGCACCAGGCTGTTGCTATTCGGCACCGACGGCATCCGCCTCGCCACATTCGGAGCGGGAGGGGAGATGCGTGCCTGCGCGCCGTTCGATCCGCGCGGAGTGGCTTCCGCCGGGGGTGTGTGCGCCGGGTTGGCGCCCGGAGGGGGCGGCTGCCTCTATGCCCTTGCGGGAGGGGACCTGCTGTGTATCCTCCCGTCGCGCACCGACACGCTGCTGCGGGGATGCGATGCCCGCGCCGTGGCCTGGAGCGGACGTTTCGGGGAGCTGTGGCTCCTTTATGACGACCGCCTGGAGCGTATGACGCGCCGCGGCGAGCGGATACGTGTGCTCGCCGACGAACTTGCGGGATACAGTGATATTGTTTTCGGGCGCTTCGGCGGCGAGACCCTCGCGGCCACCGCCGACTCCCTCTATACCCTCGAGCGGGAGGATGCGCCCGAGGTGGTGCGGTGTCGCGTGCGGCTCATGGGGGAGGCTCCCGGCATAGCCCGCAGCGCGGAGCTGGGTGTCTGCGGACGGGAGGTGACCGGCTCTGTGGTGCTGTCGGGCAACAACGGCTCGGAGGTACCCGAGATGCTGGCCTCCTTCGGGCTGCGCGGTCAGGTCAACGCTCCGGTAGTGCTTCCTCTCCGTGTTCCTTACCGCCGGCGCCTCACTCTGGAGGCGGACCTGCGCCTCTCCCCCGGTTCGTCAGTCAGGCTGGAGGTGATCAGTAGCCGCGGTACTTCTTGACGAGTGACTTGACGGCATCGCGGAGTGCGCCTATAGGGCCGACCTGTCCTTTGAATTTGCGCATCAGCATCCGTTTGTCGGGCTGTATGTGGCTGTGGAGGCGCGCGTGGTCAAGGGTATCCACGCGCTCCACTATGGCTATTACCTGTGCGTCGGGATCGGGAATCCATTCCGGGGCGACAGGGGGGGCGTCCTCCGCATGCGGGGGATGCTTTTCGAGTTTCTTCGCATCCTTGACGGTGATGTACTCGCGGTCGGTGAAGAACATCTCGGCGTAGGTGTTGACGAAATAAGGCTCGTTGCGGCGGAACATATTGTAGATTCCGCTGCCGCGGCCGTTCGTCTCTATGGTGAAGGTCATGGCCGAAAGGTTGTCGACCGGTGCGGAGTAACGGCCGGCGTCGTTGAAGGTGTAATGGAGGCGGAGGTCGGTGAATTCCACATCGCGCTGGTTGCGGGCGAAGAGCGCGGGTACCCAGCTGCGGCAGGCGGTGTCGGCGAGCACGTTGACGTCGATAAGGAGGTCGTCGCCGTTGCGGCGCCAGATACATGCCGGGGAATAGCGCCCGAAAAGGGTGTCGGTGGCGGCTTCGCGGTTATGGAGCGCCTTGGGAAGATCTACGCGTGGCGGGATACCTATCCAGTCGGACCATGAGAAATGCTGGCCGAACGTGTTGCTCACGCTGTCGTTGCCGTCGGCGCCGGCGAAACGGTAATATGAGCGGGAGGCCAGGAGGCGCGGCTGGGTCCAGCCGCGGTATTTGCCGGCCTTGCGCGTGGGCACCATGAAGTCCACGGTCTTTTCGCGGAAGAGGAACACGGTGTCGGTGTAGGTGGTGAGGGTGGAGTATTCGCGCACGTAGGCGGTGAGGTGGAGCACCACCCGTTTGCCCGGTTCGACGGTGAGTTCGGGGAGGGAATAGTCGACGGGGTGCATCTCCACCCGTTGCTGCGAGGGGGATTCCACCAGAGCCGGGAGATAGCCGATATATCTGACTGTCAGCGGGTAAGCGTCGGGCGATGCGTATGGGAGCACCCCTTTGTCTGAACAGATGCCGAGGATGTTGCCCTTGCGGTCGAATACCGAGGCTGCCGGGAGGGGTTCGCCGGAGCCGGAATCCACGGCGACGGCATTGGGGGTGACGGCGGCCGCCGTCAGCGGGAGGAGACAGAAAAGAACAAGGGGGAGGAGGTTATGGATCAGAGGGGTCATCCTGGTTTAGTGTGTGAATGATGGTGCAAAGCTACCTAAAAGGATGAGGACCGGAGCTTTTATTTGGTTAAATAATTCATCCTAAATCAAATATTATTAAAAATTTAGCTAATTTAGCTATTATAGCTATGATAGGGCACGGGGTGGGGACCGCTCATTTCATTCGCGGCGCAATGCGCGGGGCGGGAAAAGAGCGGCTTCAGAAGGGGGGAGTTTCAGAAAGGTAAATTCAGGAGGGTCAGTAGGTACGGTCGATGACGTGATCGAGGAGGGCTATGAAGGCTTCGCGGGGCTCGGAGGGGGCGGGGAAGGCGGCGCAGAGGGTTTGGGTGGCCTGTGCGGCGAGCCGGTGCATGGTTTCGGTGGCGTAGTCTATGCCGCCGTTGTTTACGGCAAAGGCGATAAGTTCCTCTATCTCGGCCGGCTCGAGGAGTTCTTTGCGGGCGAGGGCGGCCATGCGGGGATGGTCGGGGTGGCCGGTGAGGGTGAGGGCGTGCAGCAGGGGGAGAGTGATCTTGCCTTCGCGGAGGTCGTTGCCGGTGGGTTTGCCGATGCGGGCGTCGGGGAAATAATCGAAGATATCGTCGCGTATCTGGAAGCAGAGCCCCAGCAGACGGGCGTATTCGCGGAGAGCCTCGTAGCGGGGATCGTCGGCGGGGACACCGGCGGCGATGGCGCCGATCTCCACGCAGGAGATGAAGAGCGAGGCGGTCTTGCGGTAGATTATCTCGAAGTAGGATGCTTCGTCGGGATCGTTGTAGCGGGCGTTGTAGATTTCGTCGAGCTCGCCGATGGAGAGGAGGCGGCCCAGGTTGGAGATGGAGTCGACGATGCGGATGTCGCCGGTCTTTACGCTCTGCAGGAGGGCGTTGGAGAGGAAGAAGTCGCCCACGAGTACTGCCAGGTGGTTATCCCACAGGCCGTTGATGGTGGGTGCTCCGCGGCGCGTTTCTGTGTCGTCGACGACGTCGTCGTGGATCAGCGATGCGTTGTGGAGGAGTTCTACGGCGGCGGCTCCGTGCATGGAGCGGTCGTTGACGTTGCCGAGGAGTTTGCCGGAGAGTAGCACGAGCATGGGGCGAATCTGCTTGCCTTTGCGCTCGAGGAAGTTGGCGATGACGCGGTTCATCAGTTCGTTGGGCGACGACAACGCGCTCAGGATAAGCTCGTTGAGCTGCCTGAGTTCGGGCGCGAGGGTGCTTTGGATTGTCTGGAAACGGGTCATCTATAATAATTGACGGGCGCCGTGGCGCCTTTGACGGTGCAAAAGTAATGAAATTTATTCAAAGAGGCAAGAGGCAAGAGGCAAGAGGCAAGAGGCGAGAGGCAAGAGGCAAGAGG
>URZG01000085.1 GCA_900552325.1 uncultured Porphyromonadaceae bacterium
GCCCGAGAATGAGCTGTTGGTCACCGAGAAGTTGTCGCAGGTGTGGTTCTCCACACTGGGCGATTCCACGCGCAGCAGGTAGGGATTGGGATGAGGATCGGTCAGCGAGCCGGAGCCGTAGTACTGCCGGCAGGAGAAAGCGCAGTTGTCGACGCTCACATGGTGCGACATATCGTAGACGTTCATCACCGAATGGTATTCCGCATCCTGCGAGGGCTGGAAGGTCATCGACGAGAAGTTGACCCACGGGGTGCGCTGCACCTGTACCATACCTTCGTGGTGGTAGGATATGTACTCGGAGCTGGGTTCGGCATAAATGTCGATGGAGGAAGTGGGCATGGAGCCTGTGATCACGACGGCGGCACGGTTGCCCGACTTCGAGCGGAAAGTAATGGAGTTGGTCTCTGAGGTGCCTTTCACATCGGAGATGTAGATGTTCTCGTTGTAGGAACCGTCAAGAACCTCGAAGGTCACCGGGCCTTCAACTCCGTCGGCGAGAGCCCGGCGCACGGCTGCGAAAGTGGTGTAGTCGCCTGTCTTGCCTACAGTATAGGTGCCGGAGAGTCCGGCCCGTACCGGCACTTCCACTGCTTCGGCCTGTGTCACTTGCCTGGGTGTGTCGCCGAATGTCACTTCGGAGAGGGTGGCGGTGATTTTCGCTCCGGCCGGAGTGGCTTTGTCCACATCGGCGGCGAGCCAGAGATACCAGGTGCCTTTGGAGTCGATTACAGCGGGAGTCTCGCCGGCAGAGAATGTTATCTCGCCCGAGGGGTTGACAACCCCTTCTCCCAACTTGTTTTCGGCGGCGAATAGGTCGGTCGGGGTCACGAAGAGCGATGCCTTGGCGATGGAGCCTTCGGAGATGGAAATGTCGGCTTTGGCCGAGGTGAGGTCGATGGTGCTGAGATCGCCGGCGATTTCCACCGTGGCTTTGAGTACGGGTGCGTCAACCGATCCGCGTACCACATATTCAGTTGCGGCGCCTTCGGTGACGGGTGCAGATGCTACCGAGAGGTTTTCAAGGGGCCTGAGTCCTACCTGACAATGGAAGCCCGCAACCGAAGGGGAGGATTGGGTCTTCACCACAACCGTAAGGGAACCGTCGTCGGCTGTGGAGACCACGTATTCCGGGCCGTGGAGCCCCATGTATGTATCGATGAGAGTCTCTTCGCTGACGGTGGAGCCGTTGTAGACTTTCATGGAGTGTATGCCGAGTCCGAATCCGTCCTCAGGGGTGTCGATGTACACGGTTGTGCCGGGTTTGCCGGGGATGAAGGTCACCTGACCGCTGAAGCTTGTGGAGATGTTGCCTTCCTCGCCTCCGTCGTCATAGAACTGGAGGGTGCGGGTCACAATCACCGTATTGTCGTCGCCCGAAGGCATCAGATAGATGTTCTGAGTCACGGAATGTCCCTCGGGATCGCCGTTTTCCACTGCGAGATCAGAATCATCGGCAAGAATAAGGGAGTTGAGGGCCGCATCGACGATGATGTCGGAGTCGATATCATCTTTTACGTCGAAGGTAAGCCAGAGGCGGTTGTCGCCATCGGCGAGTGTGACGGGAGTGTCGAATGTCACGGTTGCTTCGGTGGTTTCGGGCGAGAGAATCCGTCCTACTACGGTTGCCGTGGAGAAGTCGCGCGAATTGCCCGAGGAATGTACATAGAGATTCTTGACTGCTTCAACGCCTGTCAGAGTGGCCTTTACACCTTTCACGGTAATCGGGTTGATGTTCCCCTCGGCGGTCACATTGATGTCGAGCAGACGGTTGTTGGTCGAGCCGGTGCGCACGCCGGTCTCACCGGGTGCGTTCTGTGCGACCTCTACGGCTGTGATGGCCATAGGTCTTGTGATAATCTGGCGTACCTCGCCTTTGAAACCTTTCTTACAGTAAGAGGTGGTAGTGGTGTTGGGGTTGAAAATTACAGTCAAAGAACCGTCGTCGTCGGTTGAAACGAGAGGTACGCCCGGACCGGTGGTGGCGTCGGCCGTGGATTTGCAGCTCCACAGCACGGTGCCGTTCTGGCCGCCCGAGCGCACCTCGAACTTGGCGCGGGTTCCGTAGCTTTGCGAAGCGAAATATACCTCGAATTCGGAGATGTTGAGCTCAATCTTGCCGGAGGGATCAGCGGGATAGAATGTCACCACGTGATTTGTGCTCGAGGGGTTGTAGCGGTTCTCGTTGTAGGCATAGGGCTCGTTGGCAAAATTCCATTTGGAGGAGATGGTGTGGGAATGTGTGCCTGAAGTCAGTATGCATTTGTTGCTGACCGTAGCCTTGGCTTCGGCAGCGGCATCGTGCGATATGCCGGCAACCTTTACGGAGGTCAGCGACAGAGTGACCTCCTCGCCGTCGGCTGCACCACCTGTGATGTCGGCTGTGACGGCGAACCAGTTGTTGCCTTCGGCAAGGGTTTTGTCGGCGGCCAGTGTGGCGTTTCCGGCGTTGAAATCAGCAGAAACGAGAAGATTGGCCTCTTTTACCGCGGAAGCGTCTTTTGTCTTGCCGAGAAAATAGAGCGACGCGCCTTTCACGTTGGCGCTTGCCGAGAGGGCGGCGCTGTTGAACGAGAGTGGCTGCAGGGCATTATCAGTGGTCACATTGAAATATACGGCTTTCACGCCGGCCTCGCTTTCGGCTACTGTGGCGTCGTCGGCAAGGGCGTTTTCGGCGGTGACACCTTCAAAGGTCATGGGTGCCTCGGCGAACTGTGATACGGTGGCGGTCCAGCCTGTTCCGGCGTAGAAGTCGGAAACAGCCGTACACTTGTAATATAAGGTGAGGGCGCCGTCGGCTGCCGCGGATTTGATCTTTCCGGGGAGGTCATTGGATGTGGCCTGAAAAATCAGTGCGGAGGCATCTGTGGTGCGTCCGGAATATACCTTGAACTGGTCGGAGTTGGAGGCGATGGAAGCGATGAAGATGCCGAACTGCGTAACATCCATCTGGATTTTCTTCGACGGATCGGCGGGAACGAAGGTTATGGTGCCTTCGGATTTCAGGGGGACTTTCCCGGCGGTTCCGCCGGTATCGTAGAAGGAACGAGGGGTGTCGATTTTCACGACGGGCCATGAGCCTTCGGAGGGCATCAGGAGTTCCTGCGAGACCGTGATATCGGCAGGGGTATCGCCTTCGACGGCGACGTCATTCCCGCCGATGCGGAGTGTGGTTATCTGAGGTGCTGTGAGCGGGCCTGCGGCGGTCGCGGCGATGTCGCCCACAAGATAGAATTTGTTGTGTCCGGTGGCGAGGGTGTAACCTGCCGGGGTTACTTCCGAGAGGTTGCCTGCGGCATCCTCGGCACACAGCCGGATGTCGGCCACCTCGTCACCCCATGAGGTCTGATAGTCAAGGGCATCGATCGTCAGGGGATTGAGCGCACGTGCGGTGGTGATGTCTATGCCGAAAAGCGGCGCGCCGGTCTGTCCGGAGAATACCTGCTGCGAGGCGCCGAAAAGTGAGACCTGCTTCACTTCCATGTCGCCGGCGACTTCCATCTCCACGGTGGCTTTTATTCCGGTTCCGGTAATGGTGCTTCCCGACGGTTTCCATACCACGGTCAGGTAGCCGGTCTCGGTACTGAAAGGCTCTGTGGGCGGTTTGGTGCTGTAGAAATAGGTTTTCCAGCCGGAAGGAGTTGTGTACGTGTACTCTTCATCCCAGTCATCGTAAGAGTAGGAGATCTTATCGATCTTTGTATCGTAGAGATACACGTTCACATTCTTGAGGTCGTACTCGTCGAATGTGATGGTGAGTTTCGTGCCCGGATCGGTCTTGAAGCAGACCCCGGTTGCATAGTCGTTGTAGGTACTGGGTTTGGACGTGGCGGTGCTGCCGTCGTAGAGCGTTATCGGCTCTGTCCCAACTTCTACTTCAACGACTTTGCCCACATTGCTCTCGGAATTGTTGCCTAAGAACACATCGCGGCCCATGGCCGGCGATGTGCCTGTGAGAAGCAATGCGGTCAATAAAGTGTAAAACTTCTTGCGCATGAATTTTATGGTACTAAGGTTAAACGTTCAGTGTGCGTTGTGCGCAACCTGATAGCCGGCCTCAGCCTGTTCATGCGGCAAATAAAGAATGTTTCGAGGGGGGTGGGGAAGAGCCTGGAATCGGGAGCCCGCGCGGGTTCCGTCATCGTCGCTGTAAGTTCCGGGAATGGCGTGAAAATACCGCTTGCCGACGATGCAAGCTTTTCGTGCCGTTCCTGGCCTTTATGCCTCAATCCTCGAAGGCATCCCTGCTGTGCGCCATGCAGCGGGCGCGGTGAGCGCCCGTGTGCGGAGCCGGGGTGGCTGTCGGCATACATGGCAGGTCTTCTGACTTGTCGACATGGCTTCCATTCCCGCCTTCCCGGGCCGGTGGCCCAGTGGTTTTGCGCGTGCCGTCATGCAGAGGCAGCGGGGAACGGAAACGTCGGCTTACAGCAGCGGGTCTGTCCGGGATTCTCACCCGGTTCCCTATTAAGCCCTCTCGGGCGCCGGATGCCGTGGTTTCGGTTTGCGCCGCTAAGTTACGACAAAACTTCTTAACCTACAAAAATCCATGATATAAAAAGAGAAGGTGCTCTCCGGGGAGAGGCACCTTCTCGGGCAGATGTGAATATAGCGATTATTTCACAAGTACTTTTACAGACCGGCCGTCGACATTGACGATATAGAGACCGGGAGCGACCGCTGTATGCACTTCGGAGGAAGCGGGTGTGGCCAGACGGTAGATTTTGCCGTCGATGCCGGCCACGATTACATTAAGCCCCTCTGCGCCGGCAACGGTGATGGCGCCGTCGGCTGAGGTGATCTCGTATGCGGTTGCGGTATCGGTTACATTTTCAAGTCCGGCGAGCCAGCTTTTGGTCGAATAGTCGAACTCCATCGAGCGGCCGCGGACTGCCAGGCCGGGTTCGTTAGCGCCGGGATACTGGCTGCCGCCGTTGCTGCTGAAGATCACGAAGCAGTTCTTGTAGGCGTCGGGGAGCTTGTAGGTCCAGCGTCCCTCGATCATTTCCATGCTCACGCCGGGCCATTCTGCCACCGCGTCCCCGTCGTTATAGATATATGCATTTGCTTGGGTCCAGTCGACACCGATAAGGTAAATGAACACATCCGCGTTGGGATCGATGGGTGTGGGATCGTAGACGCCCAGGTCGGTGATGGCGCCCTTATTGCCGCTGCCGGTGTAGAGATGGTTTCTGATAGGAGCGGACTTCTGATCGGCAGTCTGGTCGCCACCGGAGGCCTTGCCGTCGCAGAAGAGGAAACCGGTGAGACCGGAGGGATCTTCGGCGAAAGTGTACTTCCATATATCTCCGTCTACTTTGGTGAGGGCCACGCCGGGCCAGGTGGTGCTGGGGGTGCTCCAGTAGTAGATGTGGGGAGTGGACCAGTTGGTGGGGGAATTGTCGTAGTAGATGGTGAACGAGTCGGGATCGGGATCAGGATCGGGGTTCGGGTCTGGATTGTCGCCGGAGTTTGTCAAGGTAAGAGTCATCGCCGAGAGATCGGCGGTAATGTCGTAGGTACCGGGAGCGATTGTCCAGGAGAGGCAACCGGAGGCATCTACGTTGTTGGCGTATTTTACGATAGTGGCCGGGGTGCCCAGGGTGACGGAAGCGCCTTCAGTTGCTGCGCCGTAGCGGTTGGCGTTCATGTTGAGGTCATCCCAGGTGGAGCCGACGTAGTCAGTGAGGTTGAAATAGCACTTTGTCTCGCCGGCAGCTGCAACGAATTTCACATTCTTGGCGGTGAAAGTGCTGCCGTTCTGAGTCATGCCTGCGCCGGTACCGGGGGTAGTGGACCAGCCGGCAGTTCCCTCGAGGTTGCCGAGAACCCACATGGCAGTAACAGGATCGGGATCGTCGCCGCCACCGCCGCCGCCGAGTTCGTCGCTGTAGATCACGGCGATACCGCTGCTGCCGACGTTGCCGGAAATTGTGGTGGCCGTCACGGTGAACTGACCGCCCGATACACGGTCGGTATAAGTCCCGGCAGGGCAGTAGCCGCCGCCGTTGGCAACGGAAACCTGACCGCCGCCCCCTTTCTTCACGATCACGGCGCCGCCGTCCTTACGTGTTACGGATGCCACGTTGCCTCCGTTGGAGAAATAGTCGGCGCGGCCTACCATCACGTTGCGGAATTTATTTACTTCGGCCACACTCTTGGCGGTGAAGTGGGTGCTCCCTTTGGCACCGATCTTGATATCGTTGAAGTTTGTTGCCGACGGACGCGAGAGATAGAGAGCCGTGGCGCCTTTGCGGCAGGCCACGATGGCGTAGGCACGGTCAATCTGTTCCTGCGAGGTATATTTCGAGGCGCCGCCGTTGTTGGCGTATGTGTCGTGGCTTTCGCCCCAGTACACAACCTTTGTATCGGCGATAGTGCTCGCAGCCCAGCCTGCATGTCCGCCGGGAACGCCGTCGTTGTTGCGCGCGCCGTCGCCGTAGCCGTTATCGGTGACAGACATATAGGTGGTATATTCTTTCATCAGGTTGTCGCCACCGCCGGGGTTGTCGAGTATTGCGCCGTAGTGGTACATCCCGGCTACCGAGGTGACTGTTTTCCAGAAGTCGCAGCTCTCGGAAGGGAGGGCGATGTGTTTTGCGGCATCCCAGCGGATACCTTTTACGCCGTACGACTTGAGTTCCTCGATGTATGCCTTTGCGCGGGCCTGCACTTCGGCATCCTCGGAGTTTACATCGGGATATGAGTCTCCGCCCCCCATCATGTTGTGGGTAATGCTGTAACGGTTGCCATAGTCCACGGCGCCGTTCCAGCGCAGACGTCCGTTGGAGTTCCACCATGGATCGTGATATTTGGTGAGGTCACCGCCCCCTTTCCATCCGTCGACATGGTTTGCCACCACGTCTACTATAACCTTTATGCCGTAGCCTTCGGCTGCCTGGCAGAGGTCTTTCAGATCCTGCGCGGTGCCGAGTCCGCCGGCGATGAATTTGAAGTCATAGGGGCGGTATGCGTCTGCCCAGGTAGAACCTACTGAAGCATTGCGCTGCAGGGGGGAGACCTGTACCGATCCGAAGCCGGCGGCTGCGATGTTGGGCAGTTCGGCCTTTACATCAGATAATTTCCAGTTGAAACAGTGCAGGATGTTGCCTTCCTGGATGCCTGCCGGCAGTCCATAGTCGTTGGCTGCGTATATAGCCGGAGCCGACAGGGCAGCCACCATAAGCGCACTGAGGAATTTCTTCTTCATGTTGATGATAATAAGGTATTTAGATGAATGTAAAATGCAAGAGTACTGGTATTCAGGTAAGAATATTTGCAAAATTAATCAAAAAAAACGACATCCCCTTATTATGGTGTGAAATTTATACAGCTGCCGGCGGAAAGGTTGAATTTGGCGACGGATCAGGGGTGCAGGGCGAAATATTTCCAGAGAGGAGCGGCCATGAGCGATTGCTTTACGCTGTCGGCCAGCAGCATGGCTTTCACCTCTCCGCGGGTGAGAAGTTTGACGGCGATATCCTCCGTAGCGTCAAGATGTTGCCCTGACACTTTTACCACTCCGCGCGCCAGAAAGCAGTGCGTCAGGTTGTCGGTCGAGCCGGGATTCTGCGAGAGCACCGTCAGTTCCTCCCATTCACCCCCGGCATACCCCGTTTCCTCAAGGAGTTCACGGTGCGCGGCCTCAAGGGGCGCCTCCCCCTCCTCCACGACACCTGCCACCAGTTCGGTGAAGACATCGCGCAGTCCGTGACGGTACTGCTCCACCATTACGAAATCGCCGTCAGCGGTGATGGCTATCACATTCACCCATGTGGGATATTCGAGCACATAATATTCGGGATGCACCGTCCCGTCCGGGAGCTGCACTTTGTCGCACCGGGCTGTAAGCCACGGTCTCTTTACGATGTACTCGCTGTCGAGCGTGTTCCACTTCTGTATCGCCATCGCAGATATTTTTATTGCAAAGATAATTATTTCCGATAAATTATTTTGGCGGCTTCGGCAGAAAATACCGGTATCCTAATTTTTCTGTGGTTTTGGCGGAAATAGGAAATTTTCGTAATTTTGCGTTTTATAAGGAGGATTCTCTCCGCTTACAATCATGGACTACAACAGACAGAATAACCGTCCGCGCCGTCAGATAAATTTCTCGTCGGATCCGGCGATTCCCCGCGAGGAACCGCCGGCACGCGGTCTGCGCGACGAGGACTGGGACAACGAAGAGTTCACCAACTCGCGTGCTGCCTCGGCT
>URZG01000086.1 GCA_900552325.1 uncultured Porphyromonadaceae bacterium
GTAAGCGTGTATGGCGAGCGTCTTGCCCTGAATCTCCGCACCCGTACCCGGAGTGAACTTGTTGCGCGACATGTATATCATCATTGCCAATGCCAACTCCGCAACGGCGTTCGAGTTCTGCCCCGGTGTGTTCATCACGACTATTCCGCGGCGTTTAGCCTCGGCGGTATCCACGTTGTCGTATCCCGCACCTGCGCGCACCACGATCTTCAGTTGCTTTGCGGCGTCGAGCACTGCGGCATCGACTTTGTCGGAGCGGATGATGAGCGCGTCGGCTGTGGCCACGGCGGCCAGGAGCTCCTCTTTCGAGGTGTATTTCTCAAGGAGCTCGAGTTCATACCCGGCGTCCTCGATGACTTTGCGTATACCGTCTACGGCGACAGCGGCAAACGGTTTTTCAGTAGCTACCAGTACTTTCATTGCAGAACGTATTTTTATGGTTAAGGAATGAAAGTTGTCAGTGCTTCTCCTGAAATTCTTTCATGGCCTGCACGAGCACGTCTACACTCTCCATGGGGAGGGCGTTGTAGAGCGAGGCGCGGAAGCCGCCCACCGAGCGGTGACCCTTGATGCCCACGATTCCTCTGGAAGTTGCGAATTCCATGAATTCCTTCTCGAGTTCGGCATATTCGGGTTTCATCACGAAGCATACGTTCATGATCGAGCGGTCGGCATGGTCGGGAACGGTAGCCTCGAAGATACGGCTTGAGTCGATGGCTTCGTAGAGTTTGGCTGCTTTTGCGAGGTCGCGGCGCTCCAGCTCCTTGATACCGCCCATTTCCTTGTAATATTTCAGGGTCTGTAGAGCGGAGTAGATGGGAAGCACGGGGGGAGTGTTGAACATCGAACCCTTGGAGGTGTGGGTCTTGTAGTTCAGCATCGTGGGGATGGAACGGTCTACTTTGCCGAGGCAGTCCTCGCGCACGATGATGAGAGTGGCGCCGGCGGGAGCGAGGTTCTTCTGTGCGCCGGCATAGATGATGTCGTATTTCGACACGTCGACGGGGCGTGAGAAGATATCCGACGACATGTCGGCCACCAGGCGTACGGGCACGTCGGGATCCTTACGGATTTCGGTGCCGTAAATGGTGTTGTTGGTGGTGTAGTGGAAATAGTCCACGTCGGCGGGTACGGTATAGTCGCGGGGGATATAGTTGTAGTTGCGGTCTTCGGAGGATGCCACAACGTCGACATCGCCGAAGAGACGGGCTTCCTTGATGGCCTTGTGGGCCCACACGCCGGTGTCGAGATATGCGGCTTTGGTGCGGAGAAGGTTGTAGGGCACCATCGCGAACTGCAAGGAGGCGCCGCCGCCGAGGAAGAGCACATGATATCCTTCAGGCACCTCGAGAAGCTCTTTGACCAGAGCCTGGGCCTCATCCATTACGGCCTGGAACTCTTTTGAGCGGTGCGAAACTTCGAGAATCGAAAGGCCGGTATTGGCGAAATCGAGCACTGCATCGGCGGTGTTGCGGATGGTGTACTGGCTCATGATCGAGGGGCCGGCGTAGAAATTGTGCTTTTTCATCTTGCGATAATTTTTGTTCGGTCAAGAATTGTGAATGACTTTGGGGTCTTTAAGTGAAGAATCGGATTTGTCGATTCCCCTCTCTGCCGCAAAGATAATCATTTTTTTTGTAATCTGATTATTTTTGAGCCTTTTTTAGCGATTATTCGGTGAAAAAATGAAGCGGGGGCGAGAAATAAGCCCTACTTGCAAGTGAAATCGCCCTGCAGACGCGCTCCCCGGAGGAATTCGGGAGTCTCCATCGGGCGTTTCCCGGAGGGCTGCAGGCGCGTTATCTCCAGTACTGAGCCGTCGCCGCACACTGCGCCGAGGGTGTCGTGTCCGATTACGACTGTCCCCGCCGGTGCGCCGGAGGTGTTGCCGGTAAGCCGCGTGGCCTGTATCTTCAGCACCACGTGGGCGTCGTCGGAGCCGTTGCGGTGCAGTTCGGTCCAGGCCGAGGGGTAGGGCGACAGTCCGCGCACGAGGTTGTGCACCTCGCAGGCGCTCCGGTTCCAGTCTATGCGGCAGGTCTCCTTGAATATTTTAGGTGCGGGGGTAGGTGTCTCTCCGGCGGTGAGCATCTTTTCCTGCGGTATGGTGGTGACGGTGCCGTCGGCGATGGCGCGCACGGTGTCGACGGTCAGACGTGCTCCCAGGTGCATGAGGCGGTCGTGCACATCCTCCACATTGTCGGACGGGAGAATCTCTATGCGTTCCTGGCTGATGACGTCGCCGGTGTCGATCTCATGTTTGAGGAAGAATGTCGTCACGCCGGTCTCGGTGTCGCCGTTTATCACAGCCCAGTTGATGGGCGCGGCACCACGGTAGCGCGGCAGCAGCGAGGCGTGCAGATTGAATGTTCCCTTGGGAGGCATCTGCCATACCGCCTCGGGGAGCATACGGAAAGCGATGACAACGAAAAGGTCGGCGTGGAGAGCCCGCAGGTCGTCAAGGAATCCGGGGTCTTTGAGCCGGACCGGCTGCATAAGTTTTATGTCGTGCGCGAGGGCATACTCCTTCACCGGCGACTGATACATGCGGTGACCGCGTCCGGCCGGTTTGTCTGGCATAGTGACTACGCCCACAACATCAAATCCGGCTTTTATTATGGCGTCGAGGCTCTCGACGGCAAACTCTGGGGTACCGAAAAAAACTATCTTCATTCTTAAAATTCGTTTTACGGTGTTACTGTGGCCCGTCTGCGGCGTCAGCGGCCTCTGCGAGGGCTTTCCACAGCGGATCGTCGGGAACCGGAGCTGTGAGCGAGATCTCTTTGCCGCTGACAGGATGAATGAACTCTATGTGGTGTGCCAGCAGGGAGATGGAGCCGTCGGGGTTGGAGCGTTTGTCGCCATACTTGAGGTCCCCTTTGATGGGGCACCCTATGGCCGAGAGCTGCACGCGGATCTGGTGCTTGCGGCCTGTAAGGAGTTCCACCTCTATAAGATGGTATCGCTCCGAAGAGGCGATATGCCGGTAGCGCAGACGCGCTTCCTTGGCATCGGGGCGCGGGCGGGTGTGCGCCGTGGATTTATTGGTGCGTTCCACGGTGGTGATCCAGTGGCGGAGTTCCCCCTCGGGTTCGGCGGGAGCGTTGCGGCTCACGGCCCGGTAGGTCTTGTGCACCTCGCCTTTGCGGAACATCTCGTTGAGACGCGTGAGCGCCTTTGAGGTCTTGGCAAATATCACCAGCCCTCCCACCGGACGGTCAAGGCGGTGCACTACGCCGCAGAACACGTTGCCGGGCTTCTGGTACTTCTCCTTGATCCAGGTCCGCAGTTTCTCCACGAGTGGTTCGTCGCCGGTCTTGTCGCCCTGCACTATCTCGCCGGGCGCCTTGTTCACCACTATTATGTGATTGTCTTCGTAGACTATTTCCATGCTGCATACGAGCGCACAAGAAGCTGTACCCGGAGCGCCCGAGGACTATCCGGATACAGCTTCACTATGCTGCTTTGTGGTTGACTGTTATCAGATACCGAGATCTTTCTTCACAATTTCAATCTTGGCGTCGGCAGCGGCTTCGGCGTCGTGATAGTCGGCGCGCGATGCCATCTTGCCCCGGACCTCGATGTAGAATTTGATTTTGGGCTCGGTGCCGGAGGGGCGTACCGAAACCTTCGTGCCGTCTTCGGTGAAGTACTGGAGCACGTTGGAGGTGGTGGGGAAGTCGAGTTTGGTTACTTTGCCGCACTCCACGCAAGTCTCGTCGAGGGTGGCGTAGTCCTTGATGACGGTTACTTTCGAGCCGCCGAGTTCCTTGGGAGGATTCTCGCGGAAGCCCTTCATCATGGCCTGGATCTCTTCGGCGCCAGTCTTGCCGGGACGTACCACGGAGATACCGCACTCGCGCGAGAAGCCGTACTTCACGTAGATGTCCTGAAGCATCTCCATGAAGCTCATACCCTTGTCCTTGGCCCATGCGAGGCACTCGGCCATGAGGGAGATTGCCGAAACGGAGTCTTTGTCGCGGGCGAAAGTCTCGGCCAGGAAGCCGTAGCTCTCCTCACCGCCGCCGAGGTAGCGCATGGTCTCCTCGTTGTCGCGGATCACGGATGCGATCCATTTGAAGCCGGTGTAGCAATCGAACATGCGGATGTCGTTGGCATCGGCGATGTTCTTGATGGTCTCGGTGGTCACGATGGTCTTGACGATATACTCCTTGCCGGTGAGCTTGCCGAGCTCGGCGTTGCGGTTCATCAGGTAGTTGAGGAGTATCATCACGATCTGGTTGCCGTTCACGAGCACGTATTCGCCGTTGGTGTCGCGGATCACGCAGCCGATACGGTCGGCGTCGGGGTCGGATGCCATTACCAGGTCGGCGCCCACTTCCTTGGCTTTGGCCACAGCCATTGCCATGGCTGACGCGTTCTCGGGGTTGGGGGAGTCGACGGTGGGGAAGTCACCCGAGGGGATGTCCTGTTCGGGCACGTGGATGATGTTGGTGAAGCCGTAGTTCTTGAGCGAACGGGGCACGAGCTCCACGCCGGTGCCGTGGATGGGGGTGTAGACGATCTTGAGGTCGGAGTATTTTTTGTTGATCTCTGGCGAGAGGCTCAGACCTTTAATTGCGTCGAGGTAGTCGGCGTCCATCTTGTCGCCGATGATCTCGATCAGGTCGGGATTGCCGTTGAATTTGATCTCGCTCACATCCTTGATGCGCTCCACGTGGTTGATGATGTTCACGTCGTGGGGAGCGATGATCTGGGCGCCGTCAGCCCAGTAGGCCTTGTAGCCGTTGTATTCCTTGGGGTTGTGCGAGGCGGTGATGTTCACGCCGCTCTGGCAGCCGAGGTGACGGATCGCGAACGACAGTTCGGGGGTCGGACGGAAGCTGTCGAAGAGATATGCCTTGATGCCGTTGGCCGAGAAGATGTTGGCGACGATTTCGGCGAATTTGCGCGAGTTGTTGCGCACGTCGTGCCCTACGGCTACGGAGATCTGGGGGAGGTCCTTGAAGGTCTCTTTAAGATAGTTGGCCAGGCCCTGGGTCGCGGCGCCCACGGTGTAGATGTTCATGCGGTTGGTGCCGGCACCCATGATGCCGCGCAGACCGCCTGTGCCGAATTCGAGATCCTTGTAGAAGGCCTCGATCAGAGGAGTGGGATCCTCGGCTTCGAGCATTTGCTTCACTTCGGCGCGTGTGGCCTCGTCATATTGGTCGGTAAGCCATGCCAGGGCTTTTTCCTTTACGGATTTCAACAGTTGTTCGTTTTCCATTCTTGTGGAGTTGGGAAATATGTTGTGATTATTGTTCTGGATTTTCTTATTCAGGGATATTCCGGGGGATGGCCGGATGTATCGCGTCCGATTGAGTATTCAGCCTGACAAAGGTATCGAATTAGTCCCGTACAGGCAAGAAACATGGGCGCTTTTTATTCGAGTGAGAGGTTCATGGCGATGTCGGGAGAGGAGGTGTCGAGCCTTACATTCCATTGTTGTCCGAGAGTGCGTGCCGCCTCCATGAAATGGTCAAGCGCTATACCCATGTCGATCGGTGTGAAACGCGAATGGTGTATGCTGTAGAGCCGCACTTTCCTGACGTCGGGATAAACCGTTGCGCGCCAGGGCTGGCTGTTGCCCGATGAGGGGGCGTGCCGCACCATGTCGAGAATAATCGAGATGCGTTCGCGGTCGGTCATGACGTCGGCGGGACGTGTTATGGCCGACAGATCGGGGGTGTTGATCCCGGAGAAAAGTTCCTGGAACGGTTTGCGGCGCGAGGAACGGGCCAGGCGCTGCATCATGCGCTCGGCGAAACGGGTGGAGGGGGAGCGGTGTCCTATCGGCGATACGGCCATTATCTCCTCTTTTTCGGACAGATCGGCTACGGAACCGAATCTCGAGCGGGAGAAGGTGCCTCCGAGCCAGCAGGTGTCGAGTCCGAGGGCTGTGAGGCTGATGATAATGTTTTCCATGAGGGCGCCGGCCTCGATCTGGGCGCCTTCGGATGGGGTGGAGATAAGAGCCATGAAGTGCCGGGCGCCGCGTATGGCGCCGTAAGTGCCTGAGAGGCCGTTGAGCGACTCATCCTCAAGGAGCACTACTCTTGGCGCAGGTTCATCGGGCCGGCGTGTGACGGGGAGCCGTGCGGCGTTGTTGGCGCGTGCGATTATGGCTTCCACCTCTGTTATGGTTTTTTCGTCGAGGCGTAGACCGTTGTATGTACGCCAGGAGCGGCGTGTGAGGATGGCTTCGAAGATGTTCATGGCTGGAATACGTGTCAGGAATTTGTGGGGAAAAAGCCCGCACCGGGCAAGCGGTGTGTCAACCGCCCTGGTGCGGGCTCGTTTATGTGGGTTGTCCCCGTGGAGAGGAATGTCAGCCTTGATTATTTGAGCTGGGTGTCGATGAAGTTGCGGAGCTCGGGCGAGGGATCCACTTCATAATATTTCTCGTAGTAGAGTTTAGCAGTGGGGATATCCTTCTGCTTCTGGTAGTAGGGTGCGAGACGGGAATAGATCGCGCGGTAGATGTTGGCGCGTTTCTCCTTGTTGGCGGGATCGGCGTCGAGTACGGCGAGGGTCTTCATGTCGGCGTCGATTACGGCCTGGTCCACCTCACCCTTGTTGCCGGTGCGGATGATGTCGCTGGCGGTGTTGAGCACCAGGGGATTGTCGGGTACGAGTGCGAGAACCTGCTCCATAGTGGCCTTTGCCTTTGCGATGGCGGCATCGAAGGCTGCCTGGTCACCCTCCATATTGGTGATGGCGAGGTTCTGGTAGCGGCGTGCGAGCTGGAACACATCGTTGGGGTCCACCTCTTCGCCCATGGCGTCGACATATTTCTGCATGGTGTCGGCGGCTTTCTCATACATCTTGGCCGAGTTATAGGCTGCGGAGAGATCCTTGAGAAGAGCGGTTTTCTTGGGGTCGATTTTCACTGCCTCCTCGAAAGCTGCCACGGCGAGGGTATCCTGGCCCATTTCCTGGAGAAGGTCGCCGTACTGCGAGTAGTCCTGTGCGTTCAGTTCGGCCTTGGGGTTGGCGAAGAGTGTCTCGGCGGCAGCTTTGGCGGCTTCGTTCTCACCCATCGCTTTCTTGTTGTAGAACTGCAGGCGCTGCATGTAGAAGTTGGCGGGATCGTCCTTGAGAATCTCGCCGGCGAGATTGTAGCTCTCGGGATAGCGCTTGGCGAAGAACAGGAGGCCTACGAGGCGCTGCTTGTCTTTCTTGAAGCTGTTGGGGTTCTTGATGTACTGCTCGTACTGCTCGGCGGCCATTGTGAGCTGGTTATTGTCGTAGTATTTCTCTGCGAGCTCACGCTGAGCCAGAGCCGAGTTGGGCTGCTGCGCCAGAAGTTCCTTGAGTTTGTTGATGGCGAATGTGGCGTTTACCGGGAAGTAAGTGCGGGCATATTTCACGTATGCCTCGGGATGGGTCTGGTCGGTATCGAACTGGGCGGCCATCTCGTACATGCCGGCGGCCTCGCCGGCGTTTGTGTCGGCCAGCATGTCACCTTCGAGGATGAAGGGAGCCGGAGCGTTCTTGCGGGCTTTCTTTGCGTCGGCGAGAGCTTTGGTGATGGCGTCGCTGTATTTCACGGGGTCAGCCACGAAATAGGCGCGCGCGATCTCTGTGAGTACGTCGGGATCCTTTTTGGCTTTGCTTTTTGCATCCTTGAAGTAGCGCGAGGCTTCGGAGGCATTGCCGTCGGCGAGGGCAAGGGCGCCCAGGCCGATGTAGTTATAGCCATTGTCGGGGTTCACGTCGAGACCTTTGTCGAAGTAGTTGCGTGCTTCGGCCTTGTTGCCGTTCTTGAGAGCGATCTGTCCCAGGAAATAGTAGGCCGAAGCTTGGTCGATGCCGGCTTCGTTGAGGTTGTTTTTGATGATGATGGCTGCTTCTTCGGGCTGGTCGGCGCGGTAGTACTCCACACCGTCCTTGAAGCCCTGAGCCGATGCGCCGAGGGCGGCGCCGGCAAGCAGAGTCAGTAAGATTTTCGATTTCATTAGCGTCTATGATTTTATATTACTTTTTCCTTTTTGACTTAAACTGTGAGTGAAAGATTAACACGGGGTTATAATTATTCGCGACACGGCGGCGCGTCAGTTGACTTCCACCATGCGCCGGTGGACTGTGCCCGGGAGCACGCCGGTGGTCTGTATGAGTTTCTGCCCCTGGAACGAGGTCACGAAGGCAAAGAAACCGTTGGCGAGCGAGCCGGAGGCA
>URZG01000087.1 GCA_900552325.1 uncultured Porphyromonadaceae bacterium
CGATGGAACCGGTGATCACCAAGGGTACGAAAGTGATGATGAAGCCCCAGATGACCCACCACATACCGGTCTGGTTGAACACCGTCTCGGCGAAGTTGGCGCCGGCTCCGATACCTACTGCGGCAAGGAAGAGGCAGATGCCTAACTCGCGGAGCATCAGCGATGCGGAGGATGAGGTGTAGGTCACGAGCTTGAAGCGGTAACCGAAGCGGCTCAGGAGGATAGCCACAACCAGCGGGCCGCCGGCGAGACCGAGTTTCATGCCGAAGCCTACGTTGATCGAGCCGACGAAGATACCGAAGAGGATACCGACGAAGATCGTGATCAGGTTGGGCTGGTTAAGGCGCTTCATGGAGTTGCCGAGCTTGGAGGAGAGGCGGTCGATGTCATTGAGATCGCCTACGATGGTGAGGCGGTCGCCCATCTGGAGTCGCAGACCGGGGGTGGCGAGCAGATCCACGCCGGCGCGGTTGACGCGGGTGCAGTTCACGTTGTAGCCCTTGTGGAGACGAAGGGTGCCCAGCGACACGCCGTCGTATTCCGAACGGGTCACGACCACGCGGCGCGATACCACGTTCTCCGGGGCGGCCTGGTCCCAGTCCTCGTCGTTCATCTCGATCGAGGGGCCGAGCACGCTCTCGAAGCTCTGCAGGTCGGTGGGGGTCATGCACACGTAGAGTTTGTCGCCCACACGCACCTGGGTGGAGGATTTGGGGATGATGGTGGAGCCGTCGGCCTGGAGGATACGCGACACCACGAACTCGCAGTGGATGATATCATGGAGCTGCAGCAACGTCTTGCCGTTGATCAGCGGATTGGTGACCTCGATGGAGGTGAGGTAAGGCTTGGAACCGGAATCCTCGAGCTCCGATTCTATGGCCTTGATCTCGTTCTCCGTCTTGATGCGGAAGATCACCTTTATGAGAAGCATTGCCGAGATGATGCCGAGCACACCGAGGGGATAGGCTGCGGCGTAACCCATTGACATTGTGTTTACCGATTCGGGCGAGCCGGCGGCCTGCTGGGCGGCGGCAAGACCGGGGGTATTGGTTACCGCACCCGACATCACGCCTACAAGGGCGTCGATCGAGGTTTCGCCGTCAATGAAATAGATTGCCAGCACTATGCCCACGTTGAGCACTATGCCGAGCACCGCCAGCATGTTGAGGCGGATGCCACCCTCTTTGAACGAGGAGAAGAACGCCGGGCCTACCTGCAGACCGATGGCGAAAATAAAGAGGATAAGGCCGAACTCGCGTACGAATTTCAGCACATCGGCCTGTACGGTATAGCCGAAATGGCCCATGAGGATACCCACGAAGAGCACGAAAGTCACGCCCAGAGAGATGCCGCCGATCTTGAGTTTGCCCAGATAGATACCCGAGGCGATCACAAACGACAGCAGCACCAGCGTGCTTGCCAGATTCGTGTTTCCCGGCCAGAAAAGGTCGTAAATAAAGTCCATGTTACTTTTTTACCTAAATGTGATATGTGGAAACTGATATTTTTTGCTTCTCGTTTTTCCGACTGCAAAGTTACGCTTTTTTTCCGACATAGCCCCACTGCCGCCCCAAATAACCTGATATCACCCGCCCACGTGCCTGAATCGGACGAATTTGCCATCGGTTTTGCCGGAGCCGGCATAGTCAGTAGGTTTTCATCGGGGGGAAGAAAGCGTCGTCGAAGTATTCGATGGAGGGGGCGGAACGGGTGCCGGTTACGGCGGCGACGTCGAAGCGGGGGCGGAGGGGGATGTCGAACTGCTGCATGTAGGCGGAGGCGGCGCGGCCCAGGAGGGTCATTTTGCGCGGGGTGATGGCGTCGACGGGGTCGTCGGCGTCGTTGCCGCGTGTCTTTACCTCGACGAAAGCTATCTCGTCGCCTTTGGAGGCCACTATGTCAAGTTCAAGGTGGCCGGCCCGCCAGTTGCGGTCACGGATGGCCCAGCCGCGGGCCGTGAGATAGTCGGCCACGGCGTTCTCGCCCCATTTGCCTGTGTCGTTATGGGTCGCCATGCGTCAGAAGAGTGTAAGCTGCGCGTCGAGCAGACGGAAAGTTGTACGGTGGTAGGGTGATGCGCCGGAGGCGGCGATGGCGGCGCGGTGAGCCTTGGTCGGGTAACCTTTGTTGACGTCCCAGCCGTACTGTGGGTACTCGGCGGCCAGGGCGGTCATGTAGTCGTCGCGGCAGGTTTTGGCGAGGATGGAGGCGGCGGCGATGTTGGCGAAGCGGCCGTCGCCTTTGACGAAGGTGCGCCAGGGAATGGTACCGTAGGGTTTGAAGCGGTTGCCGTCGACAATCACGCTTTCCGGGCGGACTGCAAGGGCGTCGAGCGCACGGTGCATTGCCAGAATGGATGCGTTGAGGATGTTGATCTCGTCAATCTCCTTTTCAGAACATGAGGCGACGGCCCATGCCACGGCTTCCGACTTGATTACCTCGCGCAGCTCCACGCGACGAGCCTCGGTGAGTTTCTTTGAATCGTTGAGCCAGGGGTGACGGAAATCGGGGGGAAGAATTACTGCGGCTGCATACACCGGACCGGCCAGGCATCCCCGCCCGGCTTCGTCGCATCCGGCCTCGAGGCGCGCGGCCTCGAAGCGCGGAGGGAGCCATACATCTTCAGCGGCTTTCATAACCTCCGGTATGTCAGATCGGTTTGCGCCATGAGCAACGGCGGCGGTGCTGACGGTAGTCGAAGTATTCCCACTGGTCCTGCACCTTGGAGTTGTCGGCGAGTTCGGGATTTGTCTCGGCGTGTTCGAAACCGTTTTTTATGTAGTAGGGGATAAGATCGGCGAAGAGGAGGGCGTTCACGCCCTTGTTCTGGTACTCGGGTTTCACGGCGATCAGCAGCAGATCCACGGCCTTGGATTTGCCGCGCAGGGCCTTGAGAAGGTGCCACCATCCGGTGGGGAAGAGGCGGCCGCGGCTCTTCTGGAGTGCTTCGGAGAAGGACTGGATGGAGATGCCTACCCCCACCAGGCGGTCGTCGGCATCGGTGATTAGTGTGACCAGCTCGAGGTTGATGATGCCGAGATACATGTCGATATAATACTGTATCTGTTTGGGCGTCAGCGGGCTGTATCCGTAAAGGTTGTCGTATGCCTCGTTGATCAGTTGGAAGAGAGCCACGCCGTAGTCCTCCTTGATTTTCTTGCGGGAGGTGTATTTCTTCACCTTGAGGTTGAAGCGTCGCTGCACCAGGTCGGCGATGCGCTGGTATTTCTCGGGGATGCGCTCGGGCACCTTGATATAGAATTCCTTCCATTCGGCTTCTGGTGTGAATCCGAGGCGACGCATGTGTTCCGGGTAGTAGGGATAGTTGTATATCGTGGCCATGGTGCCCACTTCGTCGAAGCCGAAGGTGAGCATCCCCTCGTGGTCCATGTCGGTGAAGCCGAGGGGGCCTACCATCGAGTTCATCCCCTGTCGGCGTCCCCAGTCGGCTGCTGCCTCGAAGAGGGCTTTGGACACCTCCTCATCGTCGATGAAGTCAAGGAATCCGAAACGCATATCCTTCGATCCGGTGCGTTCGTTTACCTGCTTGTTGATTATGCCGGTGATGCGTCCCACGGGCTTGCCGTCGCGGTAGGCCATGAACGACTGTGCCGAGCAGAAATCGAAGGCGGGATTCTTGGAAGGGGTAAGGGTGTTCACATCGTCGAACATCAGCGGCGGCACGTGATAAGGTGAGTCTTTATATAAGTCTGTGCCGAATTTTACGTATTTCTTCAGATCGCTTTTCGATGTCGATATCGGGCGTATTTCTAACATTTTAAGTGAATGTGGTATATTCGATTAAAGAACTGGTTGCCTCCAGCTGAACCAGCCGAGTATGGCCACCATCATTACAAGGAAGGCTATTATTATCACATAAAGGCGTTTCTCGGACCGCCCTTCGAGGGCGTTCCGCACAGTCTCCGTGTCGCGGTAGCGTGAACCTGGGCGCGGGCGCATGCACCGCTGCGCCACTGCGCGCAGACGCTGTGACTGGCATCCTGAGGCGTCAAGTGCTTCCTGTAGGATTCTGCCGTAGCTTTCGAGGTCTTCGGTGATGTCGGCCGGTGTGAGCTGCTCGTGCTGGTCGAACCCCACATCAATGATTTTCATGTTGCCGATATCCTGCGTGAAGATGATGGTCTCGGGGCGGATGGGGTGATGCACTATGTGGTTCTGCTGGATGTAGGCTATGGCGTCAAGCAGGTTTACGGCCAGTTTGCGTGTCATTTCCTCTGTGAGTTTCCCTTCGTCGATGACCTTGCGGAGCGATGTGCCGTAGACGTCGTCGGTGATGATGCACATCCCCAGACCCGGTACCTCCTCGAAATCGTTGATCATCACGATGTTGGGATGGCATAGGTTATAACGCACATCGAACTCCCGCTCCATCATGGCGCGGAAATCTGGTTTGTCGCGGAATTCCGGACGCAGGGTCTTGAGCATTACCCATTTGCCGTGTTTTCTGGCTGTGTAGACCTCGTAAAATTCCTCATCCCATTCGGGGAGGTGCTCAATCTCGGTCCATTTTTCAGTGGGTGACAATCGTATATAGAGAGTGTTGTGGCCGGCCCGCGATGGGGCCGGCCTGATGGTGGAATAATCGCTATTTGCCGTTTTTCTCGAACTGCGCCTGGCGGGTGTTGTCGAAATATAGTATGTGCATACGGTCGTTGCCGGGAAGGTTGAACTTCAGGGCATCGATCGGGCCTACAGTGGTGCGTCCCATGAGCTGGCTCACACCGAGTACATTGCGCATGATGCGCATCATATCGGCTTCGGAGGTGACCACGAAGGGTGAATGGGCGTTGGTGCCGCGTCCGCTCTCGAGGATTGTGTTGGCTATCATATCGCAGCGGAAGCCAAGGCGCGCCGTGCGGATATGGTGGGCGGCGTCATCGGCCCCTTTCTCCGAAGCTTCGAGTGCGAGGATGTTGAGTTCGAGCGACATCGGATCATGCTGGAGGGCCTTGTCGGCCAGCACTGATGCCTGCTCGTAGTTTTTGTCCTCGATGGCTTTTGTTATGTCGGTGTATTTGGCGTCGGGGGCGTATGCGGGTGTGAAGGCCGCTCCGTAGTAGAGAAATGTGAGCTCGTCGTTGGTGAGAGTGGTGTCGGCGTTCTCGAAACGCTCCATGAGCTGGCGGTAACGGTCGGGGTTCATCCGCATCTCCACTTCCAGGGCATTGTAGTCAACTTTGGCCTGGGCGCCGAAGATGGCGCCGACAACGGCTATAAGGATAAGTGTTATCTTTTTCAAAACAGAGTCTTTTTACGGTGGGGTTTGTTAACGTCATTATTCGATTGTCTCCTTTAATAACAAGGAGAGGGCTGCAATGTTCGGGAAAAACCGGTGGAAACGCCCGGTCATTCCATCGGGATACCGGCTATTTCCATGATGGTGCGGGGTATGGCGGTATTGTCGCGCATGGAGGAGAACTTTTCGGCGCCTGCCCCGATGGCGAATACCGGCACTACAGCCCCGGTATGTTTGGTTGTGGTCCATCCCACGCCGGCGTTGTCGTTGAGTATCTTGAATATCAGCGAAGAGAAGGCGTTGAAGTTGGCATAGAGCGTTTCTTCGTCGGGGGCGGCGTTGCGCTGCTCGAAAGTGCGGTCAAACATCTCCTCGATCTCTTTCTCCTGCTCGTCGGTGACAGGCACGGTGTTCCAGAATCCGAGGTTGTCGGCGAGATATTCCCTCATGTCGGGCCATTTGTAGACCATGCGTGAGCGGAGAATCCCCTTGCAATAGTCGGAGAAAACCTCTTTCGATACCTTCTGTCCGGTAAGCGCGCCCAGCGGGGCCGAATAGCCGGTATGGTCGTTTCCGACCGATATGCCGCCGGTCTCATGGTCGGCGGTTACCACAATCAGTGTCTCGTCGGGATGAGCGAGATAGAAATCGTGCACGAGGGCTATGGCTTTGTCGAAATTCAGCGTCTCGATGATGGCGGCTCCGCCGTCGTTGGCGTGTCCGGCATGGTCGATATTACCACTTTCGATCATCATGAAGAAGCGGTCGGGCGAGGTGCGCTGCATGTGGCGTATCCCGGCTGAAGTCATATCGGGAAGGTTGAGGGCTCCGGGGATGGAGTCGATGGTATAGCCCACGTTCCATGGCCGCTCGGTGTCGGTGCTCAGCAGAAGCACGCGGGGAGCGATGGTGTCGAGGGTGTTCATGCCGTAGGATATTTTCACGCCGTTGCGGGCGAAGTCGTCGAGGAGGCCGGTGTCGTTACCCTCTTTGTCGGTGGTGCCGCGCAGTCCGGCTCCGGCTGCGAACTGGTAGCCCGACTGTGCCAGCTGGTGCCCGATTGTGGTGTATTCGCCGCGGTTGGGCACATGGGCGTAAAAGGCTCCGGGGGTAGCGTCGTCAATGGCCACAGTGGTTATCAGGCCGATGCCGTAGCCGTTGTCGAAGAGGGTTTTGGCGATTGAGGTCACCGCTACGGTATCGGGATTCATGCCGAGCATACTGTTGCGGGTCTTGTGGCCGGTGGCAAGTGCGGTTCCTGCGGCCGCCGAGTCGGTCACATCCGACGATGCTGAGTGTGTGGTGGCGAACGATGCTACCGGGAACTGCATCATCGTCAGAGGCGTGTCGTTGTGGAGCACGGCACGGTTATATATCTGGGCGTTGGTGATGTGTCCCATTCCCATGCCGTCGCCGATCATGTAAAATATGTATTTCGGAGCCTGGGCCGATGCCGCGAGCGAGGCGGCGATCAGTGCTGTGGCGGCGATAGTGCGGAGTCTCATTATTTAATTTATGATGAATTTTTGTGTTAGACTTGCTGTTCGTTCAATGGTTTAGCCCCTGCATCGCGAGCATCGGGTCGATGAAAGAGCGGTCGTTGCTCAGGCGGGGCACTTTGCGCTGCCCTCCCAGTTTGCCGGTCGAGGCAAGCCAGCGGTCGAAGAGTCCGGCGTCGGCGAGTACCACTTCGGCGCGGTCGAGGAATATCCCGCCGGAGCGTTTGGCCTGGTAGTCGGAGTTCTGGCGCTGGAGCTCGCTGTCGAGGATGTCGGCGAACTTTTCTACATCGCGGGGTGGCCGTGCGAACTCTATGAGCCACTGATGGCGCCCGCGTGTGCCGTCGGCGGCGTAGACCGGCGCGGCGGTGTAGTTCAGCGCTTCGGTTCCGGTCAGGCGGCATGCCTCGGCCAGTGCGGCGTCGGTATTGTATACCATCACCTCCTCGCCGAAGGCGTTGATGAAGTGACGGGTGCGGCCCGCTATGGTGATTGTAAGCGGGGTGGTGGAATGAACTTTCACCGTATCGCCCAGGCGGTATCGCCACAGGCCGTTCGATGAAGTTACGACCAACTCGTATATCTTGCCCGGCTCGGCCTCCCAGCATGGGATGGCGCGCGGCGACGGCTCGCTCCATTCGCTTTCGGGGATGAGCTCGTAGTAGGTGTCGGTGTTCATCAGCAGCTCCATCTCCGGGCGCCCCGGGAGGTGCTGCACCCCGAAGAACCCCTCCGAAGCATTATAGTTTTCCCAGTAGCGCATCTTCGACGGATCCGTGACGCGGTCATATTGCTCGCGGTAGGGGCCGAAAGCGATCCCTCCGTGGAAAAACACCTCCAGCCCGGGCCATACGTCGTGTATTGTCGTAGCTCCCGATACTTTGACAACCTCCTTGATTACAGTTAGGAACCAGGAGGGTACACCTGAGAGGGAGCGGATATCGGCCTTGCGCGAGGCCTCCACGAGGCGGGGCAGTTTCGCCGTCCAGTCCTCCATCAGCGCCACCTTTTTCGAGGGGACACGGAAGAGATTGACAAGCGGGTTTATACGGTCGATGAGCGTGGCCGAGAGGTCGCCGACCTTCACGCCCCTTTTCAGCCCAGGGATCTCGTTGGCGAAGCTGCCGCCGAGAATAAAGTTTTTGCCGCCGAACACGTGCGAGTCGGGATAGTGCTCCAGATAGGATGCCAGCGAATAGGCAGCTCCGGCGTAATGCCCGTGGTTCAGCGCCTGTGGAGTGATCGGCACGAACTTGCTTTTGCCGTCTGAGGTGCCGGACGATTGTGCGAACCGCCGGCACACACCGGGCCAGAGCACATCACTCTCTCCGGCGAGCATCCGCTCCACCCAGGGGCAAAGCGATATCTCCGGGATCTACCCCCGAGCCGCAAGCCTCGATACCGTGGGGGCAATG